>JBOHTC010000117.1:0-6475 GCA_050733495.1 Gemmatimonadaceae bacterium
GCGCCGATGTCGCCTTCGGTGAGCGGATTCAAAACGAAGACCCGCATTCTCGAGAGCAGCGCGTTATTCAGCTCGAAGCTGGGGTTCTCGGTCGTCGCGCCGACGAGTGTGATCGTGCCGGCTTCCACGTGCGGGAGAAACGCGTCCTGCTGCGCTTTGTTGAAGCGGTGGATTTCGTCGACGAAGAGAATCGTCTGCCGTCCGACCTGGAGTTTCTGCTCTGCCTCGGTGACGACCTCTCTTACTCGTTGGATTCCCTCGGTGACGGCGGAGAACGGGACGAAATCGCGGGCCGTGTACTGGGCGATCAGCCGGCCGAGTGTGGTCTTGCCGGAGCCGGGCGGTCCCCAGAAGACCATCGAGCTGACACTTCCTCGCTCTATAGCTTCTCGCAGGGTTTTGCCTGGAGCCAGTAGATGCTCCTGGCCTACGAATTCTTCGAGGCTTTTGGGGCGCATCCTCGCGGCAAGGGGCTGTACTGCCTCCCTCGTGCTCCAGAGGCTGTCTTCTCTGTTGCTCGAGACGTTGGAAGGAGGGCGACGGTATTTCTTTGGCATTCGGGGGGGAAGATGGTGCAAGCAGTTGGCCGCTGCTTCGGACTGCGGACGGAGGACTATAACTGCCACTCCGAACTGCTGACTGACTGCGGATTGGGGCACTCACTCCGAAGTCCGAACTAGGGGCTGCGAACTACGGACTGCGGGCAAACTGCTACTGCGGACTAACTGCGGAGTGCGGACTGACTGCGGACTGCGGACTAACTGCGGAGTGCGGACTAACTGCGGACTGCGGACTAACTGCGGAGTGCGGACTAACTGCGGACTGCGGACTAACTGCGACTGCAGACTAATAGTGCTTGCGGGGGAATCATTATCTGCGCAATTGCGCAGTTGCGCGGCGTCGAGCGGGGTTCTCCATCCTTGAGGCGTGCCCCACGCATTTCCGCCTCCCTCCGAGCAGACTTCTAACGACCCGTTATCGCGCATGCGGGTGTATCGGCTTGCTCGAGAGCTGGTTCAGGAGGGCTGGACCGACGCCGAAGTCCTTCGGCAGCATGTTACGATGGAAAAACTCTGCGCCCAGCTTTATGCAGCTATCGGCTCCATCGCTGCAAATCTGGGAGAGGGATACTCGCGTAGCTCCGGCCGCGACCGCGCAAGGATCTTCGAGTACGCGCTCGGGTCTGCCCGCGAAAGCATGTCATGGTACCGCGCTGCAGAACCGATCCTGGGCCCGGAGGTCGTCCGCGCACGACTGGACAAGCTCGAAGAAATTCGGAGAATGCTGCTTGCCATAATTCCACGCGAACGCGGCAGGTTGATACGGCCAGCAAAGGAGTAGGCACCCGTCGAAGTCCGCAGTCCGCAGTCCGCAGTTAGTCCGCACTCCGCAGTTAGTCCGCACTCCGCAGTTAGTCCGCACTCCGCAGTTAGTCCGCACTCCGCAGTAGCAGTTTGCCCGCAGTCCGTAGTTCGCAGCCCCTAGTTCGGACTTCGGAGTGAGTACCCCAATCCGCAGTCAGTCAGCAGTTCGGAGTGGTAGTTAGAGTCCTCCCCCCGCAGTCCCACCGTCCGACCCCGCAGAGTAAAGAACATCTGGCGGATTCGCGCTCGCTTCTCCACTATATGAGCGCGAGGAAATGCCGAATTCGGCAATGCATTGCAGTTTTGCGTGTCGCCCCTCATTCTTGGGGCGCTTACCAGGCCAGGGGGGATAACAGATGAGGATTAGTCGATCGGCAGCCGGAGCGGGAATGATCTTCGTGCTCGCAGGGTTGAATGCATGCGGCGGCGACAACAGCGTGCCAACTTTCGTTCAGGCGGTACCAAAGACTCTGGCTGTGACGGGCGGGGACAAGCAAACCGGATTCGTTACTGGTAAGCTCGATACGGCCCTCGCGGTCTCGCTAACCGACGCGAACGGCCTCGCGGTAGTCGGGTCACCGGTAACCTGGACCGTGACATCGGGTGGCGGAACGGTGGCGAATGCCACAGTTACGAGTGACGCATTCGGAGTATCGAAGGTGGTCTGGACCCTTGGCAATGCGGCAGGTGCCCAGGCAGTCACGGCGAGCTCTGTGGCAACGCCCACGGCAACAGCATCGTTCACGGCCACGGCTGTAGCGCCCAACTTCGCGATCGAGTCCGGCAACACCCAGACGGCTGCTGCTGGAGACACCGTTGCGAACCCGCTGACGATCCTTGTCACCGATGCGAGCGCCGCCCCGGTTGAAGGGGTGAGAGTGGATTTCGCGGTAGCGTCGGGCGGAGGATTCTTTGACACCGCTGACTCCGCAAAGACCACTTCGGTTCTCAGTGATGCTAAGGGCGAAGCCGCGATAAAATGGATCCTCGGCCCAACCATCGGGAGCCAGAGCGCCACTGCCACAGTTGGAGCCGCGACTCCCGTCACGTTCACGGCGATCGCGCAGTAGCATTCGGGGGAGACTCTCGATGCAAAGGCCGCCGCGAGTAACCGCGGCGGCCTTTGCATTGGACGACCGCTTCCCGCCTCCCGCCTCCCGCCTCCCGCCTCAGGCTCCGACAATCCTTCTCGCCACATAATAAATCGCGCACCCCAGAAAAAAGCTGATCGGCAATCGCCACTCTCTCTTCCCCTGAAACTCGGGAACGAGATTCGAGGCGCCCACGTAGAGCGTCACTCCCGCAGCGAGCGGCAGCCCGTACTGTCCGAGCAGCGGAATCTGCAGCGTGAGAAGCGCGCCGAGGAGACTTGAGACCGCCAATGCGACGCTCGAGGCGAGCGCGGCACGTCGGGTCTCGCCCGATGCGAGAAAAAGACTCGATATCGCGAGTCCTTCGGGCAGCTTGTGCAAGAGGATCGCCAGGAACACGAGAATCCCGAGTGCGTGGCTCACGCCGAAGCCACTGGCGATCGCCACCCCGTCGACGAAAGTGTGGAGCATTAGTCCCGCCAGCGCGGAGAAGCTCACCACCTTCGAGACGTGGTGCACCTCTTCGCCGAAATGGAAATGCGGCGCGAGGGTGTGCTGAGTGAGATGGACGAGTAGATACCCGATCAAAATCACTAGTGCCGCGGACTCGCCGTGAAACCGGATCGCGTCGGGCGTGAGGTCGAGGAGCGCCACCGAGATCATGAATCCGGCGGATAGCGCAACCATGTTCTCGAGGGCACGGACGCTCCACTTCGAGCGGGAGACGACAGCCGCGGCGCCGACGACGTTGGCGCTCGCAGCGACCGCGGTGTAAAGCAGCGCGCTTGCGTTCACTTACAGGCGCGTCGCGTCGGCGCGGTCACGCACTTTTGATCGAGAGCCGCTCCGCCGCCGCCGCTACTGCATCGCTCAGCGCCGGGGCCGGCGCCCGTTCCCAGGACGCGATTCCCCACAGCCGGTCCTCGAGGGTCGCCCGCTCCTCGAGATTCATGCTTGTCAGAAGGTATACCCAGCGATCGGATCTCGAGTAGATGAACAGCTCGAGCTGCGGCGTGAGCGTGAGCTGGTCTTCCGCCGTGTAGAGAGTGATCTCCACGCCGCCGTAAGTCGCGAGCGGAACCTTGAGACGGGCGACGGCGTCGCGGACATCGGGCAGCGCCATCGACTGTCCGGCCCAAGTCGTCTGCGAGCGCATGTCCTGGATGAAAACATCGACCGCTGGGGCCATGAGCTCGCTCAGCGTGTAGAAAAGATCCACGACCCGCTCCGCGTTCGCGACAACCTTCGCCTCGTAGACGTCGCCGTTCCGGGTGAAGGTGAAGCCGTCGTGGCCCGAGCGAAAACGCTTCCAGACGGTCGAATCGGGTGTGCGGCTGCGGAATAGCATCGGTTACACTGTGGGTGGGGACGTTAAGTCGCGCTCAGCTTCTTGCCAGGCGCACCAGATCGATCCGGTTGTTGAGCGAGGGATCATTTATAACTGCTTCCAGAAGCTTCCGTAATGTCGTCCCCACTTCGATGCCACGTATTCCAAGCTGCTCCAGATCGGTGCCGTCGATCGCCAGATCCGCAATCTCGATCGCATCCTTGTACGCAATGTTGATCGCACGCTTGTAAGTCGCGGCCACCGTCGGCTTGTACGGCGCCGGCTCACCCGCGTCCCGCGCCGCCCACCAGAATGCGTCCGCCAGACGCAATAAAGGGGCAAGACGCGTGCGCCCGACTCTCGCCGCCCAGGATCTGATCACCACGCTCGGCGGCGTCCGGTCACCCCAGGGGTCCGCCGCGTAGCGCTCCTCCGCCTTGAGTAGCTCGCGCGTCATCAACGGTCCGAGCTCGTGCCAACGGTCCACCAGGAGTCCAATCCACTCGGTCTCGCTGTTCGAAAATCGAAGGTCCTTGAGGATCTTCCGCACGGTGTTGGGAGGCACCGACGAGAGGAGTGCCGCAATGCGCGTCGATCGTCGGGCAGGCCGGCGCGGAAGCAGCGGACGACGCAGATGATCGAGCGGCTTGAGCTGCCGGTCGGTCACTCTGGCCAATGAGGGAATCAGCGTCTCGAACGCCCCGCTCTCACGCCACTTCGCGAACGCCTGGCTCGGCAGACGCACCTGGTCCATCGTCTTCTCGATCTCCTGCTTCACACGCTCGGCCGACAATCTCGACATTTGCGGCGCACTTTCCACGATTGCTTCCCAGGTTGCGGGATCGATCTCGAATCCGAATCGGGCCGCAAACCGGATCGCCCGCAGCGCACGCAGACGGTCCTCCGCCATTCGCTCGCGCGGATCTCCGACCGCTCTGATCAATTTCCGCGATATGTCCTTCTGTCCGTCGTACTGATCCCGAACCTCGCCCGTTTTTGGCGAGTACGCGATCGCATTGATCGTGAAGTCCCGCCGCGCGAGATCCTCGTTGAGAGAAGCGCCGAACTCGACGACGGCATGTCGCCCATCAGTCTGCACGTCACGACGAAACGTCGTGACTTCGTGCATCACGTTGTCGGCGTCAAGAACTCCCACCGTACCGAACTCGACTCCCACCGGAACGGTGCGCTTGAAGAGTTTCCGCACCTCGTCGGGCTTGGCAGCGGTTGCCAGGTCCCAGTCAAGATGGGGATGACCAAGGAGGGCGTCACGGATCGCGCCGCCAACGCACCATGTCTCGAAGCCGGCTTCCTCGAGTCGAGCGGCGATTTTGCGGACGTTTTCGGGCGGAGAGAGTTTCATTTGCGGTGCAAGGTAAGGGCATGCGGAAGCGGCCGTCCGCCTCTGGCAAGCAATGTACGTGTATGTGAACGACTGATTCTGTCCAGGCGCGCGGCATGACTCACGAGTCGAACATCGTGCGCAGCTCGGCGTCCGTCATTCCAGCACCAAGTCCGAGCATGAGATCGATGCGCGCCTGCTGCGCCCGGCGCGAGCCTCCGAAGATCGCGCCCATCTCCTCGAGCCGACGACCGCCACCAGGATACCCGTACGTGTGCCCGACGCGGCCACCCTGTGTCCGTGACGTAATCACGACTGGCTTACCGTCGGCCACCCATCTCTGGATTCCGGGAACCATCGCCGGCGGGACGTTTCCGCGGCCCATCGCTGCGAGCACGAGTCCGCGTGCGACTTCCCTCGAGGCGTCGAGGAGGCGGGAATCCGTTCCGGCGGCGGCAAAAATGATGTCGATGGGCGTCGCCAAAGTGTTAGGTGTTATAACAGGGGGCGATGGCGGCATCTCGCGTCTGAGAATCAGCTCGCCTTCGTCCAACACGCCAAGCGGTCCGAGCCCGGGGCTTTCGAAAGCGTCAAGAAGGTGAGTGTTGGTCTTGGTGGTATCGAGCGCGGTGAAGATCTGTCCACCAATGACGACCATCACGCCGAATCCTCTCGTTTCCTCGCTCGCGGCGACGCGTACCGCCTCGAAAAGATTCGCGGGACCATCCCACCCGAGATCGCTGACGGTGCGCATCGCCCCGGTGAAGACGATTGGCTTTTCGCTCGATGTGGATCTCGCAACGAGATAAGCCGATTCCTCCAGAGTGTCCGTCCCGTGAGTGATCACCACTCCCTTCACCTCGGGGCGCGCCAGATGCTCGGCGATTCTGTTCCTGAGCGCCCACATCCTTTCGACGGTCATGTGAGGGCCCGGGAACTGACCCCACTCTTCGGTCTCCACCGCGCTGATAGTGCGGATTCCCCTCGTTGCAGCCAGGATCTCGGTCGCCGTGAGGCCGAGCTGCGCGCCGCCGGCGCCTGGATCGTTCCGCATCGCGATCGTGCCGCCAGTGAAGAGAATGACGATCATACGAATCACGTCACTTCCTACTGCCAGGCAGACGTTACCCGACGCAGCGCTTGCTCGGGAAAATCTTCAACAGAATTGGAGTCCTCGCTCGCCACCAGAAGCGCTTGCGTTACCAATGCATCGACTGTGAGAAGATCTACCGCCGACGACCGGGACTCGCAGCCGGTGCGCAGCACTTTGTCGAGCAGGTGCTCCGCGGCGCGCAACAATTCCTCCGCGCTCGGGTCGCCAGCAGGTTCGGTTAGCGCGCTCCGCAGAGCG
>JBOHTC010000118.1:0-2654 GCA_050733495.1 Gemmatimonadaceae bacterium
TGAAGCGAATCACCGTAGATCCAATCGCGCGGATCGCTACCGCTGAGACGGGACTCACATGGGGCGAATTCGATCTCGCCACTCAAGCTCACGGCCTTGCGACCACTGGCGGGATCAATTCGACCACTGGCATCGCGGGACTTACCCTCGGCGGCGGCATCGGTTGGCTGGCGGGACGCTGTGGCCTAGCCTGCGACAACACCATCGCGTATTCGCTCATCACGGCGGACGGCGAGCGTGTGAGGGTTAGCGCCGAGGAGGAGACGGATTTATTCTGGGCACTGAAAGGTGGCGGCGGAAACTTTGGCGTCGTGACGTCAATTACGTATCGCCTGCATCCCGTGACCACCGTCATCTCGGGAATGATTCTGCACTCGTTCACGCGAGCGCGTGACGTCTTGCGCAACTACCGCGATTTCGTGATGGCCGATCTGCCCGATGACTTGGCGGTCTACGCGGCTGCGATCACGACCGCGGATGGCATTCCGGTGATCGCTGTGATCCCCGCGTACACCGGTTCCAACCTCGATGAAGGTGAGCGAGTGCTCGCGCCGCTCCGCGCCTTTGGTCCACCGCTGGCGGACCTTGTAACTCGGATGCCGTACGTATCGTTGCAACGGATGCTCGATACATCGACGCCTTACGGTATTCGTAGCTACTGGAAATCGACGTTTCTTCGCGCACTGCCCGACGAAGCGATCGACAGGTTCGTTGAATGTGCCTCGACGCGCACGTCGCCACGAAGCATCGTCAAGCTCGAACATGCACACGGTGCCGCGATGCGGGTTGCACCTGGCGCGACGGCGTTCCCCGCACGCAGCCACGCTTTCGACCTTGTGCTCCTCACCCTGTGGGATGACGCGGAGGACGACGCGCGAAACGTGGCCTGGACGCGCGAGTTCCACAGGGCGATGCAGCCCTGGTCAGCATCGCTGGTCTATGTCAACGCGCTCAGTGACGACGACAGCTCTCGCGTGCGCGAAGCGTACGGCGACAACTACGCGCGTCTCGTGCACGTGAAAACAAAGTACGATCCCGCGAACCGGTTTCGCCGAAACCACAATATCACGCGCGCTTGAGATAGGTCCAGTCGGCCGAGCCACCGAGGCATCCACTGCGGGGAAGCG
The DNA here is from genome assembly GCA_050733495.1 of Gemmatimonadaceae bacterium. Taxonomy (GTDB): domain Bacteria; phylum Gemmatimonadota; class Gemmatimonadetes; order Gemmatimonadales; family Gemmatimonadaceae; genus UBA4720. The sequence continues at coordinate 1,128 of JBOHTC010000118.1, forward strand.
TGATGCGATCACCGTAGAAGTTTCCGAACTCGACGAGCGCATCCGTGTTCAGCGAGATGGATTGCCCAGTGATCTTGTACTGCCCGACGGTCATAAAAAGGTTATCGCCAAACGCGTCGTCCGTTTGGTCGGTGCGGACCACCAGTTGTCCGTTCGGACCAAGACCAATCATCGATTCTTCAAGGTTGGTCGCACAAATGCCATTAAATTGAAGGTCATACCACGTAAAATCACTCGGGTCGAGCGCTGTCTCCTCCAGGGACACGTCTGGTCCGTCGGGAATTTTGGCGACTGCCGCATTGGTGCCGGCCGCGCCGAGTATCCACTGCACGGAAACGTCTCCGGTGCTGTCCGTCGTATCTGTGGCGGGCGCGAAAGACCCGCCGCCCTCAGTCGCAGTGAAGGAAACGACGAGACCCGCAATGGCGTTCGCACTCGAGTCCACGACTTTCAGCCGGATCGTGACGGGCCATCCGCTCACGAGCGTATCCCCGGGCCACATCGACGTTACCGCTCTCGCCGGCGGCCCCGGCTTAGCCTCGGCGCTGAAGGAGACGTAAGAACCACTGACAGGTTCGGTCACCCATAATACGTTCGGCCACTGTTGGCCCGCTGGTGTAGTCGACGCGTATCGGCCGAGAATCCACTCGTCCGCGCGAGCGATGCCGTTCGAATCGGTCAGCACGATTTGCGGCGCAACAGTGCCGCCGCCCGATCCGACCGCGAACTTCAGGCGAATGCCTGGGACAGGATTGCCCAATCCATCCGTGACGATCACGCTCGGCGGCGGGTCGACGCGTGTATTGACTGTCCCCGAGATCACGGTGGTTGTGTACGCTCGAAGCTTGACGGGTGTGCCAGCTTTCGGACCGGTGGTGGAATCTGCTCCGCACGCGAGAGAGAAAGCTGAAAAAAAGGCGATGGCGACGACGCAGTGCGGTCTCATGGCGTCCCTCGCTTTAGATAGATCCAGTCGGTGGTGCCGCGGTCGTCACAATCTTCGATTCGAAGCGTTATCCGATCGTTTTGAAAGCCGGCCGTCTCGATAAACCCATCCTTGTTGAGGCGCACAGAGTCTCCGACGATCGTGTACTGTCCGACCAGCATGTAGATGGGGTCCGTGTCCTCGTTGGGAACGTATTCATCAAGCGTCACCAGTTGACCATTTGGCCCAAGGCCGATCATCGACGCCCGAAGGTTGCCCACGCAGACCCCTGCCAGCTGAAGGTCGTACCAGGTGTAGATACTGGGGTCGAGGGCCGTTTCTGCGAAGGTGACTGTTGGCCCACCTTTGACCGTTGCGAGCGCAGCGTTTTCGCCAGGTGCCCCAAGCGTCCACTCGACGGAAACGCGGCCGGACCTGTCGGTGAGCACTGTCGCGGAGTCGAAAGCACCCTCGCCCGCTGTCACCGAAAACGATACGGGTACGCTGGGGATGAAATTGCCGATCGAGTCCAGAACCTGGAGGGCAATCGTCGCCGGAAACCCGACTAAGAGGCTGTCTGGAGGCGAAATTGAGGTTACGAG
>JBOHTC010000119.1:0-4215 GCA_050733495.1 Gemmatimonadaceae bacterium
ATCGCGACTTTTTTTCCGTCCAGAGTTCGCACGCTGATTTTGGTGCCGAGTGTTGCCTGCGCGATATTGAGGGGCACTGTTGCGATTACATCGAGTCCGTCTCGGCGGTAGAACTTATCCGGCTGAACGTTGAAGGTGATTACCAGATCGCCGGGTGGCCCGTTCGCGTTGCCCTTCCCGCCCTGGCCTTTGAGCCGAATCTTCGAGCCCGTATCAACGCCCGGTGGAACATTGATCAGAACTTTGCGCCGCGCGCGCACTTCCCCACTGCCATGGCATGTGGGACACGGCTCCGTCGGGACCTGACCGCGTCCGAGACACACAGGGCACGGACGGTTCACGGCGAAGCCGCCCTGACCGAATGAAATAACTCCGCGACCGTTGCACTCCGGGCAGACCTTTAGATGTGCTCCGGGTGCGGCCCCGGTCCCATGACACGTGCCGCACTCTTCACTCACTTCCAGCTCGATCGGAACCTTTCCGCCGCGCGCCGCGGTTCGAAACGGTATGTCAAGGTTCGCTTCGACGGTCTGCCCCTTCTCGGGTCCGCGAGGTCGTGAGTTTGGCTTGGCTTCGCCCCCACCGAACATTGAGCTGAACAGATCGCCCAATCCGCCGAGGCCACCGATGTCGAAGTCCTGGAAATTGATGGTCTGTCCGCCACCCGGTCTACCAGCTCCTCCGAACCCGCCGCCACCTGCTCGTGATCGACCGCCGCCAAATCCTCCAAAGCCGCCGTCGAATGCGCCGAGGCGTCGCATCTCATCGTACTGTTTTCGCTTCTCGACATCGCCGAGGACATTGTTTGCCTCGGAGATCTCCTTGAAGCGCTCCGCCGCCTTCGGGTCGTTGGCGTTTGCGTCGGGATGGTATTTCTTGGCGAGCTTACGGTATGCCTTCTTGATCTCGTCCTGGCTCGCGCTCGAGGCTACGCCGAGTACGGAGTAGAAGTCCTTCGACTGTGCCATGAACTATCGGTGCGGCGCGGCCGTCAGCCGTTCCACTGCTTGACGACTACGCGGGCGGGTCGAAGCAACTGCGACTTGAACAGATATCCGGGCTGGTATACTCGGGAAACGACGTGATCATCTTCCCTCGCGGAAGTGGGCTCGGTGGCGACTGCCTCGTGAAGGGCGGGATCGAAGGTCTCTCCGACCGGGTTGATGATCTCGAGACCCGCCGCGCTCAAAGCCTTGAGCAATTTTTTCTCGACCATGTCGACGCCCTGCACGATCGTCGCAGAATCGGTAGTCGCGGGATCAACGTGAGCGAAGCGCTGCACGTCGTCCACGGCATCGATGAGCTGGCGGACCAGATCTGCCTGGGCTCGTACGCCTGCATCCTGTCGCTCCTTCGCGGAGCGCTTTCGAAAATTGTCGTACTCGGCCGCCAACCGGAGATACCGATCGCGGTCGACTGCCGACTCCGCTGCAGCAGGTGCGTTCGCGCTTGCGGTACTGTCGCTTTGGGAAGTCTCATTCGAGGGATCAGCTGTGTTTGCAGCTTCGACCGGAAGGTCGTCCACGTCCTGGCCACTTCTGGTTTCGGAGCGCGAGCCTTCCGAGCCATCGCTTCCGCCGGGCGCAAAATCGTCCGCCGAGCCAAGCGCATCCTGTTCCGGAAGCCGGGTTCCTTCGGCCTTTTTTCTCGAATGTCTCATGTATGAAAGTTAACTGTTTGAGAGACTGCGGCGCACCATTTCGAGCGCCGCTTGAGCCGCGCGCTGCCTGATCTCCGTTCGGTCTCCAACGAGATGAAAGCGGCGTGCCTTTGCCTCCTTTCCATGGACAGCAATCCAGACGAGGCCGACCGGTTTTTCCGGAGTGCCGCCGCCAGGCCCGGCGATTCCCGTGATCGCCACGGCTACGTCAGAGCGGCTCCGCTCACGAATCCCGGCCGCCATCTCGACCACTGATTCCTCGCTCACAGCCCCGTGTTTGGCGAGCTCCTTCCTGGAAACGCCGAGGAGTCCAGTCTTCAAATCGTTGTGGTATGCAATGACTCCCCCCAGAAAGACATCGCTCGAACCCGGAATGTTGGTGAGCCTCTCACCGAGGAGACCGCCTGTGCAGCTTTCAGCCACCGTCAGTGTAATCCCAAGGGCTCGACATCTTTCCAGAACGACTGCCGCCAAGTCGGTGTCGTCCTCTCCGTAGACGTACGCTCCGACCTTATCGCGTAGTTTCGCCAGCGCGCTACCGACTAGTCGCCGCGCCTGCTCGGCCGGCAGCCCGGTGGCTGTCACTCTCAAGTCAACTCCAGCAACGCCCGGAAGGAACGCGAGAGGCAGCGATCCGGTCTCCGTCCCGGGCGCTCCAAGAAAATTCGGGCCCAGGATCTCGGCGATTGCCGACTCCGCGATTCCGGTTGTGCGCAGGGTGCCCGAGTAGACGACACTTTCCGCGCCGGGCATGCGCGCTTCTATGGACGGAAGTACTTCCTCGACGAGCATGCCGCGCATCTCGCGCGGCACTCCGGGCATCATAGCCACCCACCGACCTTTTTCATCCTCGAGCCAGATTCCAGGCGCGGAGCCGTGCCGATTCGTGAGTAGCTTGGCGCCTTCCGGGATCTCCGCCTGGCTTCTGTTGGTGGCGGGAAATGATGCCGCGGGAAATCGCGCGCGCCATCGTTTCTCCAGATCGTTCGCGATGGATTCGTCGAGGACCATGCGTCGATCGAAAATGCTCGCGATCGAGGGTTTGGTCAGATCATCGCTGGTGGGGCCGAGGCCGCCGGTCGTAATGACGGCGCCAGTTCTTTCGATCGCCTCTCGAACCGCTTGCGCGATTTTTTTTGCATCGTCCCCCACTGTCGTGCGACGAACTATCTCAATCCCCTTTGCTGCGAGCGCGCGAGAGATATGCGCGGCGTTGGTATCGATAGTGAAGCCCAGAAGGAGCTCATCCCCGATGGTGATCAGCTCCACCCGGCGAGCGGTCAAAAGGCAAATACCGCTGAATAGCGCCTCATGTAGAGTACGAGTGAGTAGAGGGTGAGCACGACCGATATTACCATGGCCACCGTTCCGACAATGCCGTTGAAGTAGGCAAAGTCGCGCCAGGCGGCATTGGTCCATGCTCTCGACGCCGCCAGAGTCGCTATGAAAAACCAGAAGTAAGCAGAGCCGACCCAGAGCGACTGGAATCCGGTTTTCCATTTCGCCGGCCCGATGGCGGAGATGACCACTCCGCGGCGAGCTGCGATCTGGCGGAACACCGTCATGAGAATCTCACGTCCGATGACGATCGCAACGACCCACCACGGCAGCCAGACGGGTCCGAACGAGGTCAGAAATGGCAACCGCCCCGCATCAATGCTCTCAGCGCGAGTCGGGATAAGCGGATCGCTGGACGGAGCCATCAACACGAACATTGGAATGAGCGTCGCGAACAGCAGCAGCTTGTCGGCGAGTGGATCGAGCAATCGGCCGAGGTCGGTGATGAGATTCCTCGTCCGCGCGAGCTTGCCGTCGTAGTAATCAGTCACGGCGGCAATCACGTAGAGCGCGAACGCGATGAAGCGCGCCGTTGGCGACGCGATGAATGGCAGCGCTGCTATGAAAGGCGCGGCGAGGATCCTGCCGGCCGTGATGGTATTGGGAAGATTCACCGGAGGCCCTTCTGCCCCGCTAGGCGAGCGCCTTCAGCACCAGCTTGCTCACGGCCTTGAGGGTGTCGAATACCCCGTCGCCGTTGACGGCGATTGCCTCGAAGTACGGAGCGCGCTCGATCCATTCGCCGCCAGGAAGCTGTTCGATCAGATTCTCGCCGCCGTGATACGGGTCCGGCGTCACGCGATGCTTGCTCGCGTCTTCGAGCTCCCACCCCGGATTGAGCGCTGCCTGCAAGTCCTCTATCGGCGCCGCGTTGGGGAGGTCGCGCTTGTTGTACTGAATGACGAACGGCATCTGAGTCAGGTCGTAGCCGTATTCCGCCATGTTGTCGTAGAGATTCTGCATCGACTCCAAATTGGCTTCCATCCGTTCGGCCTGCGAGTCCCCGACGAACACGATTCCGTCGACGTTCTTGAGAATGAGCTTGCGACTGGCGTTGTAGTAGACCTGCCCGGGCACAGTATAGAGGTGGAAGCGGGTCTTGAACCCGCGAATCGTACCCAGATCGACCGGGAGGAAATCGAAGAAAAGAGTCCGCTCGGTTTCTGTAGCGAGAGATATAAGCTTTCCTCTCGTCTCCGGCTTAACCTTGCCGTAGA
>JBOHTC010000120.1:0-3594 GCA_050733495.1 Gemmatimonadaceae bacterium
TCGTACCTGCGCGCCAGCGTCAGCAAGAGCGAGCGCCTTGCGCGTACCAACCGCGCCGCCGCCAATGACGACAGCGGTGACGCGCTCGCCGTGGAGTGCAATGGGAAAATCACTCACAGAAATTGCCAGCGATTGAGTGCCGCCATTCGAAACACGACGTAGAGCGCCATCACGCTGGCGAACGTCACCGCAGACATGATTGCGGCGCGCCGCGCCTGCCACCCGCGCAAAATTCGTCCGAGGGCGAGTGCGCTCACGCCGGCCCAGGCGCCAAGACCCCAGATGATCTGAGGAACGACAAGCGCCTTGTACTCGAAGGAATACGCCGCCGCGAGCGCCAGTCCGAGCGTGAGACCGAGAAAGCCGGCAATCGACGCCATGTGATTGACGCGGTCGAGGGTATCGAGCGGCGGAAAGGATCTGAAGATCGGGCCGAAGTGCGCCGACTTGAGCTCGCGTCTGGCGACGAGGTACATGGTCCCTGCAGCGGCGGCGGTGGCGTAGGCTGCTATTCCGGCAAAGCTCAGCACGATGTGCATCGTCAGCCACACCGCCCGAGTTCCCTGAGGTTCGAGAAAGGGATGCATGCCAGTCAGAGCACCCGCCGACGTGACCAGCGCAGCCAGCGGCGCGGCGACGAGGGTGAGGCTCACCTCGCGGGCCAGTCCCTCCACTATGAGCAGCGCCAGCGCGAGCACGAGCCCCGCGAAGGAGAGTCCCGGACCGAGCCCAGTGAGCGAAGCGGCGCCAGTCTCCCTGGTAAGTCCGACCAAAGCGCTGGAATGCGCCGCGACGCCCAGAAAAAGGGCGGCCAGCACTCCGGCAACGGGCGCCTTTACGCGGCGGGCAAAGGGCAGTGCCGCGATAGCGGCAGCCACGAGGTAAAGGCTGACGGCAACAAAGTGGGCGATCGCAATCATTGATCGCCTAATTTAATTCCCCGCTCTTGCTTTAGGGCACTCGCTCCTGAAGGGGAAGCGCGGCCGGAGCGGCCTATGGCGCTACTGGGCCTTTCCGGTCAGTCGCACCGGCATTCCGTCCCGGATCGTCGGCTGTATCTGGTGCACGATGATGACGGTCGCCGCGTACGGCGTCACTCGCACCACTTGCCCGACTCCGGCGACGACTGGCGGGGCCGGACTATTGTCCGCCGTTCCGGTCGAGTTATCGATGAAGGCGATTTCGTCGCCGACACTGATGCCGTTCTTGGAGCTCGCGGAAATCAGGACGTAGTGTCCGATCGAAGGAAGGATCGGCTCTTCGTGCACGTAGATCACTTCGCTGCGAGTCCCGTTTACCACAGGCGATAGAGCGCCCGACGGATAAGTGAGGACGGGCGCTGCGGTCAGACTCTGGCCAAGGTCGATCTCGCCAAGCTGCCGAACGATTCGCGCGAGCGCACGCTGTCCCTGGTTGATCGACTCGACGCGGAGTATTCCCGTCGGGATTACGACTTGGCCATTGTCTCCGAGATCGGGACCGAGCACGTACGACATGTACGTATCGCCGATGCGCGCCACAGACCCCTTCGGGAGGTCGACAAACAGTGCATCGTCGAGCTGATATCTGGACTGGACGATGCTTGTTTTGATCCCCGGACGGTCGGCACTTGAAACAAGGCTGCCGGCGCCCCTTGGACCGCCATCACGGTCTGCGTAAGGCGCCGCCTGCATTTCGCCGGGTCGAACTGCACCGGGACGGGAGCGACCAATCACGTCGCTCGAGGCGGAGGCCGCCGCGGCGGTGCGACTCATTGGCGAGGCAAAGACCGTCAGGTCGGAGCGGCCATCAACTGGCGGCTGTTGCGAAGTGGTCTGTGAGAATGTGGTCGCTGGTCGCTCCGAGACGTGCGACACAACTTCCCCTGCGCTGTCGGCCTTGACCATGGCTTCGGTCTTGACCTCGTTGCCCGAGATGCGGATCACTTCGCCGGGATAGATCCAGTGCGGGTTCTTTACGACGTCCGTGTTCCGGCGGAAAATTTCCGGCCATCTGAACGGATCCTTCAGGTAGAAATTGGCGAGGTCCCAGAGCGTATCGCCCTTCTTGACGACGTGTTTTACTTCCCTCGTCGTGTCAGAGACGACGAGCTGATTGGTCGTGTCGGTACGAACGACAGTGTCGCTCGAGGGAGTGGCTTGAGCGCCGGCGCTACCCGCCGCAAAAATGAATACCGCCGCCCCGAATATATAGGTGTATGCGCCCGACCTCGTTGCGCGTCTTGCCGTCACCTTAAGAAATTGACCGATCACTCGTGCTCCCGGAACTTGTCGGATGTGTAAGACCCCGCGCGTGGCGGGTCAACCATTGGACGGGGGGCGCTGGGCTAACGTCACAGGGTCTGTAATATTGCCGTAAGGCCGGAATGGTTCGTGCGTTGGTCTCATCGGAACGATTCAACGGCCTCCGGGAGGACGCCATGAAGCGCAACACCGCCAGAACCTTGTTCGCCCTAGCCGGCGTCCTGCTTTTTGCCGCCTGCACCGACAACAATTCAACAGGAATCAGCGGGGACGCGAGCGGCACCTATAACCTGGCGACGGTCAACAACGCCCCGCCGCCTGTCATCACATTCCAGGACCCCACCACCACCGAAACCCTCACCGGCGGAAACTTCACCCTGAATACGGATGGGTCGTTCAGCCAGACCCTCGCGTTCGACGAGACTGTATCCGGGCAGACGACGAGCAACTCCAGCACGTGCACCGGCACCTTCAGCCAGAGCGGCGGAACTATCTTCTTCTCCGAAGTGACCAATGGCGATCCGAATTGCGGGGGGAATTACAATGGAAGCTGGGATGGTGGCGACACCTTAGGGTTATCCCTTGGTAGTCAATTCGTGCTTCTGTTCTCGAAGGCAGGGACACCATAACGCTGAGTCTCGATGCGCATTCCAGAACGCGCCAGATTCTCGACGAGGAAGGCACCACGCGAGAATCGCTTCTCGACGTGACGTAAGAAAAAGGCCCCGCTAATCGCGGGGCCTTTTTTTCTTACGCGTGGACCTGAATCAGAACGGCAGGTCATCGTCCGTGTCCTGGAGCGCTCCCGGAAAATCCTCGAAGTCCGCGGCGTTCCCCGACGCGCTGCCCGTCTTTGCACCCGCAGCCGCCGGAGCCCGGCTCCGTCCGGCGCTCTCACCCTCGAAATCACCTCCACCGCCGCCTTTGCCACCCAGCATCAGCAGCTCGCGCACGTTGATCTCGGTGCTGTAGCGCGTCTGATTCTCCTTGTCCTGCCACTGCCTGTATTCGATCCGTCCCTCGACGTAGATCTTGTCGCCCTTCTTGCAATACTTCTCGACCACGTCGGCCAAGCCGGTGCCCTTCGTGTTCCACACGACGCAACGATGCCACTCTGTTTTCTCCTGCTTCTCACCATTCGGCGAATTCCACGAACGACTCGTCGCTAGAGAAAACGTCGCGACCCTGTTGCCACCTGTCGTCGATCGAACTTCCGGGTCGCTGCCCAGATTTCCGATCAGCATCACTTTATTCAGACTTCGACTCACTGTGCCTCCTGGCGAGAGTTCGGTTCCCGCCCAGAATAGTATAGGTAGGGCTCAGGGCCCGGGCAAACCAACGATTTCAACGG
>JBOHTC010000121.1:0-16923 GCA_050733495.1 Gemmatimonadaceae bacterium
CCGCCGCGGGCCGTGCGAGGAATCGCGGGAAGCGCGTGCCTACGCCGCTTTGCGCTCCGTCTGCCCCGCCGCCTCGGCGTGGGCGCCGATGCGCATCGCGTAGAACGAGCGCCAGACGAAGACGAGCGAGACGAGGAAGAACACGCCGGCGAGGATGTGCGCCGTGCGCGGCGCCATCTCGATGGCGAGCTCGACGGCGAGCAGGCCGAAGAGCGTCGTGAACTTGATCACCGGGTTCATCGCCACCGACGAGGTGTCCTTGAAGGGATCGCCGACGGTGTCGCCGTCGACGGTCGCCGCGTGCAGCGGCGTGCCCTTCTCCTTGAGGTCGACCTCGACCACCTTCTTGGCGTTGTCCCAGGCGCCGCCGGCGTTGGCCATGAAGATCGCCTGAAACAATCCGAACAGCGCGATCGAAATCAGGTACCCGATGAAGTAGTAGGGCTCCACGAAAGCGAAGGCCAGCGTCGCAAAAAATACGGCCAGGAAGATGTTGAACATTCCCTGCTGTGCGTATTTGGTGCAGATCTCGACGACTTTCTTGCTGTCCGCGACAGACGCCCTCGCGGTACTCTCGAGGTTGATGTTCGCTTTGATGAATTCCACAGCCCGGTATGCGCCCGTCGTAACGGCTTGAGTGGATGCGCCGGTGAACCAGTAGATCATCGCGCCACCGGTGATGATTCCCAGCAGAAACGGCGGGTGAAGTATCGAAAGAAACGCGATGAACTCCGGCTGTAGCCCGTGAGTCAGTGCGACGATGATTGAAAAGATCATCGTCGTGGCGCCCACGACCGCGGTGCCGATCAGAACCGGCTTGGCCGTGGCCTTGAAAGTGTTGCCCGCGCCGTCGTTCTCCTCGAGCAAATCCTTGGCTCTCTCGAAGTGCGGGTCGAAACCATAATCGTTCCTAAGCTGCTGCTCAATTCCCGGAATCTGCTCGATGAGCGACAGCTCGAATATGGACTGCGCGTTGTCAGTCACGGGGCCGTACGAGTCTACCGCGATCGTCACCGGGCCCATCCCTAGAAACCCGAAAGCCACGAGCCCGAACGCGAACACGGCCGGCGCTAACATCAGTGTGCCGAAGCCGCCTGTGCTCACCAGATATCCGATCGACATGAGCACCATGATCGCCATGCCCAGCCAGTACGCGCTGAAATTTCCGGCGACGAAACCCGACAGAATGTTGAGCGACGCTCCGCCTTCGCGCGAAGATATCACCACTTCCTTCACGTGCGCGGAGCTGACCGAAGTAAAGACTTTCACCAGCTCGGGAATGATAGCGCCCGCCAGTGTCCCGCACGTGATCACACTCGAGAGTTTCCACCAGAGCGAGCCATCGCCGAGGTGGGGCAGAAGCGAATACGAGACGAGGTACGTGAGTGAAACGGAAATGAGCGACGTCAGCCAAACCAGCGTCGTAAGAGGAGTCTCGTAGTTCATTTCGTCTGCCTGGGCAAACCGCGCCTTGGCAATGGCTTCGTTGATCAGGTAGGACGCGCCGCTCGCCACGATCATCATGATGCGCATCACGAAGATCCAGACGAGAAGCTGCACCTGAACGGCGGGGTCGCGCACCGCCAGCACGATGAACGAGATAAGTGCGACACCTGTGACACCGTACGTCTCGAATCCATCGGCGCTCGGACCGACCGAGTCGCCCGCGTTGTCGCCAGTGCAGTCAGCGATCACGCCGGGGTTTCTGGCATCGTCTTCCTTGACGTTGAACACGATCTTCATGAGGTCCGCGCCAATGTCAGCGATCTTCGTGAAGATTCCGCCGGCGATGCGCAACGCGGCCGCGCCCAGCGACTCACCGATAGCGAAGCCGATGAAGCACGGACCGGCATAGTCACCAGGGATGAAGAGCAGGATGAACAGCATCATCACGAGCTCGACGCTGATTAGCAGCATTCCGATGCTCATTCCGGCCCGCAGCGGAATCGAATAACATGGATATGGTTTTCCGCGGAGGCTCGCGAACGCGGTGCGCGAATTCGCGAAGGTGTTGACGCGGATCCCGAACCACGCCACTCCGTAGCTTCCCGCGATGCCGATCAGGCTGAAGAGCAGAATGATCGCCACCTTCGACGCCGCGAAGTGCGTGAGCACGCCGAAGTAAAGCAGGATCACGAGCCCGATGAAGATCTCGAGAATGAGAATGAACTTTCCCTGCGTGATGAGATATGTCTTGCAAGTTTCGTAAATAAGCTCCGAGACCTCGCGCATCGACTCGTGCACGGCCATGCGCTTGAGCTGACCGTAGATCACGAGGCCGAACAGCATTCCCGCCGCGCAAAACACCAGTCCACTCAGCAACAGCGAGCGCCCCTGGATGTTCCCGAAGAAACGGACCTGGGATAGATCCGGGATGATGAGATTCGCCTCACCGCCCGCCTCGTGCTCCACCGGGACCGGCTGGGCGGTCCCGGTCGCCGAGGCCGCAATCGCGCTGTCCGTGCGATTGTCCGACGCACCCTGCGCAAAGGCACTCCGCGCGTCCAGTATGGTAATCAGTGAAAAGACAATGCTGAGTGTGCGAAACAACACGGCAAACTTCCGATTCATTCTTTAATTCTCCGAGGGTGATAAAAAGGCGGACCCGGACGGGCCTTTAAATGCTCAGCGAGCTGGCACTGATTCCACTTTGCGCCAGATGAAGAACACTGGAACGCCGAGCAGTACGATGACGAGCCCGGAGACAGCCTGGGCTCGGGTCTGGTCAGCGATCACCAAAATAATCGCGACCGCTGCTGCGAGAAGGATGTACAGAGCGGGCAGAACCGGGTAGCCGACCACTCGATATGGGCGCTCCGCATCAGGGCGAAGCTTTCGCAGCCTGAAAAGACCGACCGTGGTTAGAACGTAGAAAATAAGAGCGGCGAAAATGACGTAGTTGAGAAGCTGGCCGTAGGTTCCAGTGAGACAGAGGAGGCTCGTCCAGATCGACTGCGCGATGAGCGCCGCGGACGGAACCCTGTTCTTGTTCAGCGTGCCCGCCTTCGAGAAGAACAGTTTGTCGCGTGCCATCGCGTAGTAGACGCGGGCGCCCGACAAAATCAGACCGTTGTTGCATCCGAAAGTAGAGATGAGTATCGCCGCGGCCATGATCGACGCGCCAGCCGCTCCGAAAACCGTCTCGGCGACAGCGCTCGCAACGCGATCCTGCGTCGCGTACTGAATGCCGCGCCCCATCACCGTCGCTCCGTCGGCGACACCGTGCAGAGGGAGCACGTTGAGATAGGAAATATTGGCGAGGATGTATAGCACGCTCACGAGCCCCGTTCCGTAGATCAGGGCCCGGGGAAGATTCCTCTGCGGCGAGTGAACTTCGGCGGCCGCGAAGGTGACGTTGTTCCACGCATCACTGGAGAACAGAGAGCCGACCAGCGCGGATCCGAACGCGAGCACGAACGCCGGTGCGAGGACCCTTGGGTTGAAACTGCCGGCGGAAAAGTTGGCCGCGATCGCTTCAGCGTGCCGTCCGATCGTGAGGCCGAGCAGGATCAGTGCTGCCAGCGCGCCCGTCTTCACGACGGTAAGTGTCGTCTGGACCCATTTGCCTTCCTTGATGCCGCGGAGGTTAATCCAGGTAAGTATCCAGATCGTCACCAGCGCGATGAGACGCTGCGGTGTGAGTCCGAGCTGGATCGGAGCGCCCGCAGTAGTGAAATCGAATTGGGGAAACCAGCTGTACCTGTCGGGCGTGATGCCCGGCCATAAAACGCCGAGGAATCGTCCGAACGCAACCGCGACGGCGGCGATAGTCCCCGTCTGGATTACGACAAAAAGGGTCCATCCGTAAAGAAAGCCCATGAGCGAACCCATGGACTCCCGAAGAAACACGTATTGGCCGCCCGCGCGGGGGTACATCGCCGCGAGCTCTCCGTACGAGAGGGCGCCAAATACCGTCATGACGCCGGAGACGACCCACGCCATCAGCAGCCAGAATGGCGAATTCACCGTTCTCGCGATGTCGGCGGACACGATGAAGATTCCCGATCCGATCATCGATCCGGCGACGAGCATGGTGGCGTCTGTGAGCGTCAGCGCCTTGACGAACTCGCGTGACGACGGAGCGGTGTCGGCCGTGGCTGTCGTGGTTGTCAACGCTCTCCCTCAATGCTCGGTTTCGCTCGGGCCCAGCCTCCTGTACAGCGGGCAGAAGTTACCCGCGCCAGCCGCGATTTGCTAGGGAAACGGACTAAAAGATGATCTCGATTTCGGCTGTGTCGCGCATAGGCGTGCCGTCAGCGTGCACGCCTGGTCGGAAGCGCATCGCCCTCAGTACTTCGCCGACGCGCTTGTTGTAGTCGCCGTCCCTGGTCGGATTGAACCCGAGCAGCTTCGCGTTTCCCTTTTCGTCGACGTCGAAAAAGGCCTTCAGGTGAAAACCCTTCACCGCCGAGGGCGCGGGCATGGGCGGAATGAACAGATCGCGGACGGTCGGTGGATAGTCTTTGCCCGGGCCACCACCGGTCCCTGGGCCCACGGAGCTGCCGCGGCCGGTTCCCTCACCAGATCCCACTCCTCCACCCGTTCCTGGTCCGGCGCCGGGCGTTCCCGCATTACCCGACGACTGTCCTGTCGTAGGCGGCGTAATCGGATTTGTCGCTACCTCCTGCACCGGCGTCACCGGCGATTCGACTTTCGGCACGGGCTCTTTCGGTTTGACCGGAGGCAGCGTCTTTGGAGTCACCTTCGGCATGACGGTGGGATCCGCCTTCACCTGCACGAACTGGAGATGTTCTTCGTGTGTGCCCGGACCATTCGTTCCCCCGCCACCACCACCCGCGGGCCCCGCACCCCCACCGCCCAGAACGTCGGGCATCGTGAAGTTCGAAGATCCAGCGATCGGTGCAAGAATGAGAAAAAGGATCAGTGCGTGCACCAGCAGCGACGCAATGATCCCTTTCCATTTCTCTTCCTTCTTGCGCCGTTCGGCGAAAGTCGGATAACGCGTGACTATTTCACATCCTTGGGTGTCACGCCGATGACTTTCACCCCTGCGCCGCGCGCCGCATCCATCGCGTTGATCACGTCCGAGTATTTCACCGTCGGATCACCCTTTACGAAGATGATCTTGTCCGGCCTCGGGTCGTAGATGTCCTTGAGCTTTTTGCTAAGATCCGCCTTGGTTACTGGCTGCGAGTTGATCCGGAACGTATTACCCGGCAGGACCTCGAGCGTTATCTGCGACGGCGGCGGACTTGACTGATCCGGCGGCGGCGTGGGATCGGGGAGCTGCAGATCGATCGCCTTCCGCGACATCGGAATTACCAATATGAAAATAATGAGAAGCACGAGCAGCACGTCGATCATTGGGGTGACGTTGATCTCGTTGGTGAGCCCGCCGCCTGTTCCTCCGGACATTGCCATTACTTCTTCCCTCCTGCCGCCGACCCAGTGAACATGTTGTCGGACTGCACCGCCGAAACTGTTCCCGGCCGCTGATCGGTGATCATGCCCGTAGTCGTAACGTCGTTATGCGCCGCTATGTCGAGAGCATCAAGCACCTTTCCGTAGGCGAGGTCCTTGTGCGCCTTCACGTAAAGAAGCCGGCCTTCCGTGCGATTCTCGAAGATTTGCTTGAGCATCGGGCCCAGCTGTGCGTTTGGAATCGCTTTCTTGTTCAGGTAATACTGCCCATTGGCATCGATACCCAGCACCTGGTCCTGATCTTCTTCAGGATGCGGCTTGAGATTGACACCGGTGGGCGGTATCGCCTGGAATCCCGACGAGATCGCCGGGATTACGAGCATGAAGATGATCAGCAGCACGAGCATGACGTCGATCATCGGCGTCACGTTCGGCGCCGCCTTCACACCCCCTGAGGTCCCAGCAGACATCGCCATGAGTTATACCCTCCCGGGTTATTGCGAGATCGGGTTGGAGCCGGCGGTCGCCGTGGTGTTGAACTCACGGGTGAAGCGCGAGCGACCGAATTCGCCGGTGCCCGAGATGTTCTTGATCATGTAGTCGATCATCTCCTTCGAGGTGTACGTCATCTCGGCGGTGAGATTGTCGATCTTGATCTGGAAGTAGTTGAAGAGCCACACCGCCGGAATGGCGACGATGAGGCCGAAGGCCGTCGTGATGAGCGCTTCGGATACACCAGATGAAATCGAAGTAAGTCCGCCCGAGCCGGATGCTGCCATCGCGGCGAACGAGTTAACGATTCCCATCGTGGTGCCAAGTAGTCCGACGAATGGCGCGGTAGCACCCACCGTCGCCATAATGCCGAGACCACGCTTGAGGTCGGTGATCGTCATCAGCATTTCACGCTCTACCGCTCTCTCCGCCGAGTTGATGTCGGCGACGGTTACCGAGCCGTCCTGAATCAGCGGGCGAATCTCCGTGAGCGCTCCGCCGAGCACGCGCGCGACGTGCGACTTTTTGTACTTGTCCGCCAGCGTAACGGCTTCGCCGAGGTTGTCTTCCTCGAGGAATTGCGAGAACTCGGGAGCGAACTTGCGGGTCTCTTTCTGCGCGGCGCGAAGGTCCCACCACTTCTTGATTGCGACGGAAAGGGTCCAGATCGACATGATGGCGAGGACATACACGATGCCCTTCGCGAAGTTGCCCATCTGCCCGTAAATGTCGAGTAGTGACAGCTGCATTGTTTACTCCGAGAGGTTTGTTGTTAGCGCGGAACGGCGAACTGGAATGCTTGCTGGACCAACTGGTTGACCGGTTTTCCTCCGATCTGCGCGGGACTGAAGTGCATCCTCGGCAAAACATTCTTTACGGCCTGGGTGAAAAGCTCGTTCGTCGATTTGAGAACTTTGAAGGTGTCCATGTCGGCCTTCCCATCACTCTTCACCACGAACTGTGCCTGAACTTCGCCGGGAATGCCTGAGCTCTCGAGAACCGAGGGGTACCTCGGCTTCGGACTGTCCTGCAGCATCTCCGCGGGTTTCTCGACCTGGAATTCGAAGTAGGTCTGATTGGCGTTCGCGATGCCGCCCACGACGCCGTTTCCCGTGCCGCCCTTCACACCCTTGCCGGTGAAATCATTTTCGTTGGTGATTGCCTTCGACAGATCGATCTCAGGAATCTTGATGTCGATCTTCACCGGGGCGCGGAGCACCTGGAAGCCCTTCGGCGGAGGCGGCTTGACCACGACCTCTTTCGGTGGCGGCGGTTTGTCCGGTACCTTCGGCGGCTCTTTCTTCATCTCGACGAACTGAATCTTCTCGGCTTTCGCCTTCTCGTCCTTGACACCAGCGCGGGCCGTTGCGTACACGGCTCCCCCGATGAGGAACGTGTGCAGCACGATACTGAACACTGTACCGCCAGCCATCTTCTGCTTGTGTGCCTTCGACTCAAGTAGTTGGTTGAACATTCCTCACCCGGTTGGGAAGTCGTGATGTAAGGTGTTCCAAATCCGAATTTCATGGAATACCCGCAAGATTAAGAATCCATGAAATAGTATTAAGGCATTCGTAACCTACTTTGCGAGCGTAAACACGAACGGCATTTGAACCAGTTGCCGTACTCTTCGCCCTGCAGCTTCCGCCGGAACGAATCGCATACGCTTCAAGGCGATCCGGACCGCGTCTTCGAACAGGCGATTGTCCGATCGGACGAAGCGAATGCTGTCGGTTTCCGCGCGGCCGTCGGTGCCTACTATAAAGGTTGCGACGACGGTACCCTCGACACCCGATCGTCTGAGCACCTCGGGATACTCGGGCGGTGCGTTGCCGGGAACGAGCGCGGCCTGCCTTTCAACCTGGTCCGCGCGGAAAGTCGTGGTCGGCGAGCTCGCATTGGTGATATCCACACCATCTGTCGGAGCTCCGAGAGACCGCGTCTTCTTCGATCCAGATTCCAGCAATTTGACGGACATTTCCTCTCCGAGTGGATCTCGCCTCCAACTTCTCGGAGTCCCGCACGATGCGCGATAGCGGGCGCGTTACAAGCGGATGACGAAGCGCTCAGATTCGTATTAACCCTCGATTAACGTCGGTACCTGGTACCTGGTACCTGGTACCTGGTACCCGGTACCGCCTCACGATCTTTGCCCGTCTCCGCCGAGCGGCAGTGTAACGGTAAAAAGACTTCCGCGACCAAGTCGCGAAGACGCGGTGAGACTCCCGCCGTGCGCTTGCGCGATCCACTGACTGATCGCGAGTCCCAGTCCGAATCCGCCCCGTTCCGACATCCGCGAACGCACCCGATCCGCTCTCCAGAAGCGTTCGAAAACGTGCGGGAAATCCGCCGCGGAGATTCCGATCCCGGTATCGCGCACCGCGAACGTCACGTTGTCGGGGTGGCGGCCGAGTCCAAGCTCGACGCGCCCGCCGGCCGGAGTGTACTTGATCGCATTCGTGACGAGATTCAGAAAGAGTTGGCGCAGCCGCGTTCGATCAGCCATCACCACGACGTCAGTTGTGAACGGCAGATTTACCGTAACTCCCTGCGCTTCGCCAAGTATCAGAGCGGTCTCGTAAACCTCCTGCACGAGCGGCATGAGCTCGATCGGCTCGCGGTGGATGTCGAACCTGCCTTCATCCGCGCGAGCGAGCGTTAGGAGGCTTTCCACGAGATCAGTCATCCGTCGCACTTCCTGGAGTGCTTCCTCGAGCGCGACCATTCGATCGTGCTGGATCGTCGACTCCGTCATCGCTCGCTCCACGTCGGCACGAAGCACCGCCAGCGGCGTCTTCAGCTCATGACTCGCGTCCGCCGTGAAACGTCGCAAAGCGCCGAACGAGGTCTCGAGCCGGCCGATCATTGCGTTCAGCGTCGTCACCAGATCCGCGAAGTCCGTCGTCTCTTCGCTGAGCGGAAGGCGACGGTGCAGGCTCCGCCCGTCGGTGATCGCCGCAACCTCGTTCGTGATCTCGGTAAGCTGGCGCTGCGTGCGGCCAAGAAAGAGAAACGCACCAGTTCCAGCGCCGGCGATGATGACCGAGATCAGGAGCACTGAGTCGAACATGTATTCGCTTGGAATTGTATCCGCTCTGGTCGCGACGGCGCCCGACGCGATTCGACTCAGCCCCCCCGGATTTCCGGGGAGGGAGTGAGAGACGAAGAGCAGTTTGTCCTGTAGCGAGTCCGGCGAGAAGATGAGAGCCTCACCGGACTTCGGGAGGTCTGCGAGCTGCGTTTGGAGGACGCTCATATCCTGACCATTGAGTCGCAGCACGTCGTTCG
Organism: Gemmatimonadaceae bacterium; assembly: GCA_050733495.1. GTDB lineage: Bacteria > Gemmatimonadota > Gemmatimonadetes > Gemmatimonadales > Gemmatimonadaceae > UBA4720. Next base: position 9,163 of record JBOHTC010000121.1, read on the forward strand.
ACCGATAGACCGCGCGACCCGAGGAATCCACCACGACGATGTATCCTGGAACAGCCTGAAGCCGGCCGGCCAGCGCCGGCGAAAGAGTCTGGATGAGGGCGGTGTCACTTGTGGCAACAATCTTTTCGCCCGACTGCTCCGCGTCGCTGATTATACGCGCCGCGAGATCGCCCTGCGCAGCTGCGTACTGCGCGATATCGTGATGGACGGCGTTGTTTCGCGCGGTCACCAGAGCGAGAAACAACGTCAGGGCGACAGCGATCATTCCAAAGACGAACGCAGCTGTCAGCTTTACACGCGTTGATAGCACGGTGCTTTAGGTAGCCTTTCCCGCGCCGCCTTCTTCACGAATCACGTAACCGACACCGCGGATGGTGTGAATGAGCTTCTGTGCGTTACTCGCATCTATCTTCTTGCGCAGATGGTTGATCACGACGTCGACAATGTTCGTTCCTGGGTCGAAGTGATACCCCCATGCGTACTCGGTGATCAGGGTCCGGCTCATCACCCGACCGGCATGCCGCATCAGATACTCGAGAACCGTGTACTCCTTCGGGGTCAGCTCGATCGAGTGGCCACCGCGCGCGACCTCCCGGGTGTCGAGATTGAGAGTTAGGTCCGCGCTCTTGAGAATCGGTGACAATCGAGCGCGTGGCCGTCGCGATAGAGCTTCGACACGCGCCAACAGCTCCTCGAATGCGAACGGCTTGGTTACGTAATCGTCAGCGCCGGCCCGCAACGTGTCGACCTTCGAGTCCACCGCGTCCTGCGCGGTGAGAATTAAAACGGGCCGATCGAACCCGCGCGCGCGGAGATCGTGTAAAACCTGCGCACCCGACTTCCCCGGAAGACGCATGTCGAGCACGACGACGTCATACTCCTCGGCTATCGCCCTCGCTTCGCCATCGTCGCCGTTCGCTACGAGGTCCACGCCCCAGCGCTGCTCCTCGAACCCCCGCTTGACGAATTGGCCTACGGTGGGATCGTCTTCTATCACGAGGATTTTCATCAGGGATACTTCAGGGAGAGAAAGCAAAAGCGGAAATGCGTTATCGCATTTCCGCCTAACTTATATCCGCGCTAACCCCGCTTCAACGCGACCTCGGTCGCATTATATCCGCTCTCCGCTGGCGCTTCCCGCCTCCCGCTTCCCGCTTCCCGCTTCCCGACTCCCGCTTCCCGCTTCCCGCTTCCCGCTTCCCGCTTCCTCAGCGAATGAACCCCTGATACGGCTTCCTCGCCGGGACCCCGGGTTTCTGTTTTTTTGCCACGAGAGCCGCGGACACCGAATCCGTCCGAGTCTTGAGGACCGTCTCGCCAGAGGCCCGAGCGGAGTCAGTACAGCCTCGAGTCACAGTTCCGTCCTTGGCCACGCAGCTCGAGCGCAGCACCTTCTCTCCACCACCCGCCGTCACCCGAGGCGCGCACTTGCTCGACGCTTCAGACGCTTTCATCGAGCACGCCGACTGTTCGTGCGCGTCGGGCCGGCGTGACACTGAGTACATGAGAGCGGCCAGCGAGGAAACAGCCACTGCGAGGAGCAGTACGGCGACCAATAGCTCGCCGATTACAAAACCCCGGCGGCGTTTTCTCGCGGACCCACCCTCAGCCGGCATCAGTACTCCACCCAGTTGTCGACCCAGGTGTTGCGCAGGGTCACGAGCGCTCCCATTGTCGTCGTCGCTTTCGCGACCTCGCAGGAGTTGTAGTTGTACTGCTTCGTACCGTTCGCGGTCGAGGACTGCACGTATGTCCCCAGCTTAACGTTGAGCCCGCTCACGGTTGCGCCCTGAACGCCGTTGTTACCGTTCGACGTAATGTCGTTACCCACCAGCAGCACACCCCTCCATCCAACTGATCCATTGAGAATGAGGTTACCGGTTACAATGAGCATCCCCGTTCCCGACGAGGGAAGAGAGAAATCGCCGTTGACGCGAATGATCGGATAGTAGGTGGAAGTCGTATCCGCAAAGGAAGCTTGCATCGCGGCGGTGGGCCACGAGCCCCCCGGCATCGTAATCGTTGGCGTGATCGCGCCGAGGTTGACGATACCGTTCCAGTCAATCGCCACCGAGTCAGGAGCGACAGAATCGACCGGCGGATCACCGACCGCCACAGTCTTGCCGGTGTAACCCGGATTTACGGGGACGACGACGCCGGCCACCGCGCTGGAGTCACCACAGAGATCGATTCCGCCCAAAGTGCCCGAGCCGCCGTTTTTCTGGAGGCCCGACATCGCCGTCCAGCCGGCAAGAACCTGCATTGGAGCTGGCTCCCACAAAACGTACTGCGCAACCGTACGGACACCTTCCGGGCTGCCCGCATACGTTCCAACTGTCTCTACACCTTTCGATCGAGCGACGTAGAGTCCCGACTGCGAGCCCTTTACTGGCCGGAGACGCGTCAGCGAGACGTCGGCGTAACCGCCAGTCATGGAAATACGAACGCTGTCGCGGCAGACGGACGTCGTGGGACAATTCTGAAGGGGTACCTTGGTATAGTCCGGTTGACCGGCCATGAGCGAGTCGCGGCGAACCAGATAAAGCTCCAGTCCCTGCTCCGCAATTCTGAACGCGGAGATCTGGGATTTCTGGTCCGCGACCGATCTACGCTCGGCGCTCACCAGAGAAAAACCTCCGGCGACCATGATCGTGAGAACGGCAATCACGAGGATGGCAATGGGTATCGCGAAACCGCGGCGTTCGGAAGTTTTCGGCATATGATCAAGCCTCTCGGCTAGTTTGTGCGGTTCTTGAAGAAAACCGCGGTTGTGAATGGGGCGCTTTCGTTAGCTGTCATGCCCGGAGCCACGTACTCGCTGGTACCATCGAAATGGAGCTCGAGCCCGCGCATGTCCGCGAGAATCGCCGGCGGATCATCCGTGGGCACGCCTCCACTATTGACTGAGTAGAACTTCCATTTTGCCGTACTTGCGAAAGGCGCCACCAGCTCCTCGGATGTCTCACCCCCGCCCGGCGCAATGTCCGTTCGATACAGACCCAGTTTGCCGGGAACGGCGGTCGAGGCATGGAAGTCGTAGCGGATTCTCGAATACAGGAGTACCGGCGCTCCAAGCCCCGCCCCGCCGGGCACGGCTGGCGTTATCAGCACGACCTTCCCATCCGTGACGGTTGTGATTTTGACACCCGTGCACACCGCGGCCAGGGCCGCAGGATTAGTTTCGTCCTTCGTTGCGGGGTTCTCGACGTAGGAGTAGACACCAGTCTGGAAGTTGCGCCACGCATAGCCATAGAAGCCGGCGTGCGCGTAGCTCGTCGAGTCGACCGGAAGCAGGCTCAGGACGGTTCCGGTTCCTGAATTGGCGCACACGACTCCGATTGCGAACGGCACGCGAATCGTGAGCGAGGTCGGGCTGGCGGCGATTACTCCGCCGGTTGCCTCGATCATTCGAAAATCGGATACCACGCGATTGAGCGATGCGCGCGACACGTTACGGGCTGCGTTGCCCATTCCCTGCCGGTCAAAGAATCTCCCCTGCACCGACAGCAGCTTGGTGAAAGCCGCGCCGACGATCGCAAACAACACGACGCCAACCAGGAGCTCTATTAGTGTGAAGCCGCGACGACCACGGCGAGCGTGATGGTTTCTCATTGGTTCAACCTTGGGGGCAATCGGTGCACAGAACCTTGGACGTGCGCGCCTTGGTCCGCGTGAACTGCACCGTATCCGGTTTGAAGATGGGGTTAGACGGCGTGATGACTACCCGCACCGTTTTCACCAGATTTGCTGCCGTCTCCGTTATTGTGACGACACGCGTATGCGGGTAGGACCCACCGGTCACTGACACAGAGGCCGTTCCGGCCGGGATAGAGTCGTATGGAAGGCTCTCCAGTTGGTTGACTTCCTGCATGAGGACACCATTTCGATATGCGTCGCCGGTCGTTTTAATGCCGCTTTGGGAGACCGAGTAAACGAGCGCCGCCAGAGACGAGACCGCGACGCCGAGCAGTACCATCGCGACAATTACTTCCACGATCGCGAAACCTTTGCGAGCGCTGGCGTGCTTGACGCCGGCGAGACTCGAGCTGCGGAGAGAGATTCTCATTGTGGTTTCACCCTGATGAAGCCCGCCGTGCTCGCGGTGATCTGTTTTGAGTAGTCGCCGTTGGCGAGATCAATCGTTACCGCGGCGGAGGAGATGCCACTCGGGAACACATCTATAGTGGCGGGCGTGAATCTGAGCGTGCTCAGCTGGTACTCCGACGTGTCCCCGTAGAAAGTTCTGATGCGGAGGACGTTGCCGTTCTTGCGGTCGGTGAATTGGTAGCTGCGCGTGGCCGAGTCGGCTTCAATGCGCACAGGCTCACGTTGTCGCGCCGCCACGGCGAACGCGTTCTGAAGATCAGCGGTGATTACCATCGCCGCGCGGTTCACGCGTTGGTGGCGAGTGATGCGCGACATGGCGGGGCCCGCGATAGTGGCCATAATCCCAATGATCACGACGATGATGACGATCTCGAAAAGGCTGAAGCCATGTCGAGCATTTTTGTGATTATTCGACGCGATTTGCATTGCTGTTACCCGCGGTAAGGAATTGGCCGGAGAGCGCGCTCCCGACCTTCCCGATAAAGAACGGTGTGATATAAAGGGGACGAACACCAGCCACCCTAGTCACCCGAAATTACCCTGAATTTCCGGTTAACCGCTTCTGGGCGCGCTTAAGCCGACAGTTTATAGCTCAGCAGTTCAATCGCGGTACGAGTGCCTGGCGTTCGCTGTCGCGAATTTTGCAGTTATACGCGAATCATCGCGAGGACCCAATAATTCGAGGGATGTGGATGGACGCTGAAGCCAACACCGCAGTCAGAAGGCTAACCGTGCGCTGCCAGTTCTGCGATACATGGAATCGAATCGACGCCACAAAAGTTGTCGACGGACCCAAGTGCGGGAAATGCAGCCGCCCGATCCTTCTCGAGCGGCCCATTTTGCTCAACGACGAAACGTTCTTCCGGACCATCAATGAGAGCGACGTGCCGGTAGCCGTCGATTTTTACGCCGACTGGTGCGGCCCGTGTCGGATGATGGCGCCCGCTGTCGACGCGCTTGCCGCCCACGTGCAGGGACGCGCGATCATTGGCAAGCTCAATACGGACCATTCTTCGCGAACCGCCGGCGGATTCGGCATTCGTGGGATTCCGACCACGATCGTGTTCGACAAGGGAAAGGAGGTTGCTCGGCAGTCAGGCGCGCTGCCTCTGGAAGGGCTGAAGCAGCTACTCGGAAGGGCCGGCGTAGTTGTGTAGCACCGCTTCGACCGCGCTCGTCAGGCTCTGTCCTGAGAACGGCTTGTGGAGGAAATTCGCGCCCTCTGGGAGAGACGTCCTGGGATCCTGATCCGAATAGCCGGACATGAAGAGTGCGCGTATTCCGGGACGCGCAAGCGACAATGCCTGCACTAACTCAGGTCCGCGCATTCCCGGCATGTACATGTCTGTGACGACGATGTCGATCTTCCCGTCGTGCGCCGCCGCCGCCTTTAGGGCTGCGTCTCCGTTCTCAGCCTCGATGACGCTGTACTTCGCCCTGCGGAGAATCTTGACCACGATGGCACGCACGGATTCTTCGTCATCGACGAGCAGAACCGTTACCGGGCTCGCCTCCGTTTGATCCTGCTTCAAAGCGCCGTTCTTCCCATCGTCAGACATCCTCCTCGCGGCGAGACCCAAATTGCGGCGCCGAGCAGCCACGCAATGGAGCGTACAGGGATCGAACCTGCGACCTCCTGGTTGCAAACCAGGCGCTCTCCCAGCTGAGCTAACGCCCCTCGAACGAGAAATATAAGGCTGCCCCGCGCAGCGAAAACACCCACAACCGACAAATTGACGCCAGTGCCAGCTCGCTCGTCTTTTTGGGATAGGCCACGCCTGCGGAAAGCTCGTGAAACTCGACTCCGCATGTCCGACAAGGAGGTCTCATGCAGCAGGCCCTTCCGGATCAGGCACCCCTCGCGATGGTCGCGTGCAGCGAGATGTGGATGAGTCGCTCTCTCGAGAGCGTCTTTGAGCAGAACGGCTATGCGCTCGCCCTCACACGATCCGCGGCGCAGACAATCAAGCTCGCGCTGCGCACCAGCCATGATCTTATCGTGCTCGACGATTCGCTCGAAGACGTCAGCGCGGTCGAGACTTGTCGCACGCTCCGTGACAATGCTCTCTTCGACCGCTCGACGCCAATCATCATTACGTCCCCGTCACCGGCGACGCGGGGTTTTCGCATGACCGCGTACGCCGCGGGGGCGTGGGAATGCTACAGTAGCCCGATCGATTTCGAATCGCTTTTCCTGAGGATGCGGACGTTCATCCGCGCCCGCCGCGATCTCGCCGGCCAACACGCCCAGGACTTCATCGACTCCGCAACTGGCCTCTACTCTTCGTTCGGATTGCGCCAACTCGCCGGTCAATTCGGCGCTCTTGCGCAGCGCAATCACGGCGCGTTCGCCTGCGTCGCATTTTCCGCCGACCCTGACGAGCACCTCAGAGAACGCGTTCTCATTCGTGAGATGCCGCGCGATTTCGCCGACGTCGCGAATGTTTTTCGAGCGCAAAGCCGCAAATCGGACGTGGTCGGTCACATCAATGAAAACCGCCTCGCCATTCTTGCGCCGGACACTGATGCCGAGGGCGCAAGACTACTCGTGAGACGTCTGCAGCGCGAGCTCGACAGAGCCGCGACAAACCTTGCGATAGATGGCCCAATCAGATTGCGAGCCGGTTACTCGGCTGTGCCCAACCTCGCAGCAGCAAAGGTCGAGGTCGAGCAACTCATGGCGCGCGCAGAAACCGCGTTGGACCGGGTTCCCCTCGGCGTGAGAGCCGAGCCGGTGATGAACTTCGACGATCTGCCGAATTCATAATACTCCGGCAAAAAATTCCCAGCGCCCGAACCACCAAAGAATCAGCATTGCGCGGCAGGACGCAGCGGCTTGTGCTGATTTTAAATATCTGCCGGTGCGCGTTACTCGTGCGCCGGCAACGGCTCCATCGTGCGGGGATCGACAGGCACCTGCACCTCGTCCCGGTACGGCGACGTCATAAGAAGCACTCGCATTCGCGGGAACGCGTCCATGAACGAGAGGTAGCATAAGCCCCAAATACCAAGAAATCCCGCGGTGACGCCGAGCTCCCAAAGGCCAAGTGGAGCATGCGGAAGAAGCCCGTAGACGGAAGGATAGACCTCGATGTAGCGGTGTATCCAAAGGCCGACCACCGTGCCCATCGCGAACAGCAGCATCGTCGGCAGATAGACCTTCGCTGCGCGAGAGAGCAGTCCGAAGAACGGCAGCACGAACATGAGAGTCAAACCGACCAGCGTCGGGATTCGCCATCCCGCAATCAGCCGCAGACGCATCCAGTGAGTCTCCTCCCCCAGGTTGCCGTACCAGATCACCAGATATTGGCCGAAGGTGAGGTATCCCCAGAACGCAGTGAACGCGAATACAAGCTTCCCCAGATCGTGGAAGTGCTTGTCCTCGATGAGATCGTAGCGACCCAGAAAACGCCGCCAAGCCATCACGATTATCGTCCAGCTCGCGAGTGCTCCGACCCACGCGCCCATGAAAAACCACCAGCCGTACATAGTGCTTTGAAAGTGCGGGTCGAGTGACATCGACATGTCCCACGAGAGCACTATCCACCCGAAGCCGAAAGCGAACGCGAGAAAAACCGCCAGGCGTCCCTGCAGCGAATGTGTGGAGTGAAGCTCGCGCCGCTCGTCACGAAAACCGCGGCGCATTCTTTCGCG
>JBOHTC010000122.1:0-11737 GCA_050733495.1 Gemmatimonadaceae bacterium
GCTCCGCGCATAGCGGAGCTCCGGCCTTTTGCATCTAAATAACGGTCGCCGTGCTCCGTCAGCTCGGCCCCCGGCCAGGGCACGACAAAACTTGGCGACGCCGCCATCGCTCGCTAGATACGCCCCATCAACAACAGGATTATGACAATGATCACGAGCAGCCCGAGCCCGCCGCTCGGATAGTATCCCCACGTGCGGCTGTGCGGCCAGCTGGGCAGGGCGCCAATGAGCAGCAGGACCAGAACGATTATGAGGATGGTGCCGAGCATGGAGCCTCCGCGTAAGTGGTGGATGCGGCAACGTACAACCCATGTGCTGCAAGGGCTCTACCACAGGGCCATATTCCCGCGGTTCAGACGAGGCGCACGCTCAAGCCTGAGTTCGTCCTCGCCAGCGCCGTCACCGAAGGCTGGTCGCTCGGCTCGCCCCGGAGATAGTTGAGCACTTCGCGCGCGGGGAGTCTGTGGCCCTCGAGCTCCGCCGATTCCCGTCGTGGCTCGATGGAGAGCCGCGCACGATAGACTTCGACGACCTCTCGGCCTTCTTCAATGGCGCGAAGACAAACCCCGCGCATGTAGTACCGATTGAAGTCGCCTTCGGCCAGCAAGCGCGCGGCCATCTCGGGAATCCTCGCAGTCGTCGTCCCACCGCTGCGCGTGCGGCGATGCTCGAAATCGACGAGTAGATCCGACGCGTGCTCTTCGAGCCAGCGATCGTCATAGTAGCGAATGGCTTCGTGAAGATACCGTTCGTATTCTTTGATCGCCGTCGGGCGCAATCGTTCTGAGATGTGAAACTTGTCGCTCGCCAGATCAGAGTCGAGCTCCGCGAGCGCGTATCGGCGCGTCGCTGGATCGAGACTCTCGTATTGCAGAGGCATGTTGCGTCACTCGTGATGCGGGTACGAACAAGTCGAATCGCATGACCCGGACCGCGCGCTCACCGCCGTCGAGCTAAGATGTGAAACGCGGTACCAGGCACCCGGTACCTGGTACCTGGCACCGCTCTTCACGCTTCACCTCACGCCAAGCTTTTCGATCCTGAAAGTAGCTCGGCGCTAGCGACATCTGACGTCGGACATCCTATATTAGCGCCGGCTGATTCAGCGCCGCACTCGTTCCAAGCCCCCCACCACTTAGACAAATGAACCTTTCGCTCGACAGACGCTCGTACGTCCGGCCCTCCCCCGGACATCACAGGAGGATGGAAGTGACGTTACACTGCGCCTCGAGGTACGCCCTCGCGCTCGCAATGCTCGGAATTCCGGCGGCAGCCGGCGCCCAGGCGTTCGGGCTCAACGAGATTGGATCCTGCGCCGTCGCGCGTGGATATGCCGCAACCGCCCAGCCCTGCGATGATGCCTCGAGCATTTACTGGAACCCGGGCGTGCTGCCAAAGACTCCCGGTTTCTCATTCTATGGCGGCGCGGCGATCATCAAGATCGATGGCGACTTCACGCGTGACACCAGTTTTACCAAATACGACGCAGACGTGCCCACATCCATCGTGCCGCACGTCTTCCTAAACTATCGGCGCTCGGCGAAGCTGGCTTTCGGTATCGGTTCCTACGTTCCATATGGATTGACATCGCAATGGGGGGATGATTTCCCCGGTCGTTTCGTTGCGAAGAAGGCGTCACTGCAGACGATCTACGTGCAGCCGAACGTCGCTTACCAGCTGACGGACAACTGGTCGATTGGAGGCGGTCCGATCTATGGCCACTCGTCGGTCGAGCTGATTCAGGCGATCGACCTCGCCCCGGTGCAGACATCACCTGGCGGCCCCACTTTCGGCCAGCTTGGTATTCCCGCCCGCACGGAGTTCGCGCAAGGTCGACTCAAGGGGTCGGCCAACGCCTTCGGATTCACAGTAGGAGTGCATGGCATGCTCACCCCAACGTGGCAAGTAGGCGCTCGCTATTTGTCGCAGCTCTCGTTCAACTACGACGACGCCGACGCCACCTTCGAGCCGCGTCCAACGGGCCTCGTCCTCGCCGCCAACAATCCTTTCGGTGCACCGCCGAACACTCCGGTGGACGCGCTGGTCGCGAGTCAGTTCGTCGCGGGGGGGGCGCTCACAGCACAAAAGGCGAGCACGAAAATTCGCCATCCCGCCCAGGCGGAGGCAGGTTTCGCGTACACTGGCTTCGAGGCAACCACCCTCAGCGTTGACTACGCGTGGGTGGGCTGGAGGGCGTTCAACAAGCTGCCGATCACCTTCTCAGGCGGCGCGCCGTCGCTGGTTCTCGAGGAAGACTACAACAACACGTCATCCATCAGAATCGGTCTCGAGCACCGCATGAACGATGGCGTCGCACTACGAGGTGGAATTGCCGCCGCGACCTCGGCGGCTCCCGATGAAACGGTGACGCCGCTTCTTCCCGAGATGGACCGCGGATACGGTATGCTGGGAGCCGGGATCCCGATCATGGGCCGGTTCGGACTCGACGCCGCCTACGTGCACCTCTTTACCTCTGGGCGACGGGGCCGCATCGATGAGCGGCCATCGGGAAGCACGTCCACTCAGGCGCTCGCCCTCAACAGCGGGTCCTATTCGCTGAGCGCGAACGTATTTTCGTTCAGCCTCAAAGCTTCCTTCTAAACCAACGCCGGAGAATATCAAGATGTTGCGAATCAATACACTCACCCGCGTGGCGGCCTTCGGCGCTGCCGTGGCGCTCGCGGCGTGCACCGATAATCCCAAGCTCCTTGGTCCCGCGACCCCGGTCGGCGGAGACATGTTCAAGAGTTACGTTGCGATCGGCAACAGCATCACCGCCGGATACCAGAGCGGCGGCATCAACGACTCGACGCAGCGGCAAAGCTTTGCCCGACTGCTCGCTGGTCAGATGGGCACGCAGTACCACTATGCGTCGCTCAACATGCCCGGTTGCTCCGCGCCGGTCGCGAACTTCCAGACCCAGGCAAGAGTGCTTACCGGCGCTCCAAAAGGCACCACTCAGGCCACGCTGCAACCCTGCTACCTGCGAGCGAGCGCTTCCGTCACCGACATCCTCAACAACGTCGCGGTTCCTGGCGCCAGGGTCCTCGATCCGATTTCGGCAACGACAGTCGCATCGAACGCGCTCACGACTTTCGTCCTCGGCGGCAAGACGCAGGTGGAGCGCGCACTCGACGCGAGTCCGACTTTCGTCACGATCTGGATTGGAAACAACGACGTCCTCGAGGCTGGTGCTAGCGGCATCCTCGTGCCGACGGCAGGTATCTCACCGGGCATCGTCAGTACGCAGGCGCAATTCCAGGCCAGCTACGACGCGATGATCCAGCAGCTCGTCGACAGCGAGCCCAATCTCAAGGGCGTGCTGATCGGCGTGGTACAGGTGGCGGGGATTCCGCTAATGCAGTCAGGAGCTCTGATCGCGAGCAGCACGCAAATTCAGCAGGGGATAAATCAGGCGGCGGGACAGCCTGTGACGATCCACCCCAATTGCACCGGCTCCGCCTCTCTCGTCAGCGTTCCGGAGCTGATTCCGCTCATTCGGGCGGGCACGCACCCGCCGCTCATCTCGTGCGAGCCGGGCGTTATACCTGGCACCGTCGTCGGTGATCTCTTCGTTCTGGATGCGACCGAGCAGGCGACCCTTGCCGCCGCGATCACTGGCTACAACGATTACATCAAGTCCAAGGCGGACGCGATCGGGTTCGGCTACTACGATCCGAACGTACTCCTCGCCGTGAAAAAGGCGACGGGGGAGATTCCGCCGTTTCCCGATTTCACGAGCACAGACAAGACTTTCGGTACCTTCATCTCCCTCGACGGAATCCATCCCGCCGCTGCTACCCACAAACTGATTGCCAACGACCTCATCGGCGTGATCAACGCCAAATACGGAACCAGTTTGCAGCCCGTACCGTAGACCCTCGAGGATTAACGATGTCGAAGAACAATTATTCACGCCGAGAATTTTTGGAAGTAAGCGCCGCGGCGGCCGGTGGTTCGGTCGCGGCGAGGACGGTTCTTCTGCGCCCCGAACCGGAGCCCGACCGTGGGCGGAAAGTCGCGCCAAGCGATACTGTCCACTTCGGAATGATCGGAGTCGGGATGCAGGGCTCCGGATTGCTCGGGACGGCTATCACCTTGCCGGGTGTGGAGTGCGCCGGCGCCGCCGATCTTTACGACGGTCGCCACACTCTCGCGAGGGAGATCGTGCGGCCGGATCTCCCAGTGACGCGCCGCTACCGCGAGCTTCTCGACAACAAGGACATCGATTGCATCGTCGCGGCGGTTCCAGACCACTGGCACCGCCAGGTGGTGATCGACGCGGTCAGTGCGGGCAAGGACATCTACTGTGAGAAGCCGATGTCCCACACCGCCGCTGATGGAGTCATGATGGTCGATGCCGTGAAGAAGAGCGGACGCATCGTCCAGATAGGGTCGCAGCGCGTCAGCTCGCAGGTGTGCGCGAAAGCCAAAGAGATAATCGCGCAAGGCCTGCTCGGCGACATGATGCTCGTGGAGGGATGGCTTGGGCGAAACGATCCCACGGGCGCGTGGCAATATCCGCCGCCATTCGATCTGTCTCCGCAAAATCTCGATTGGGATACCTGGCAGGGCGACGTACTGCCGAAGCGGGCATTCGATCCCATCCTCTTCGCGCGCTGGCGATGCTGGAAGGAATACGGCACCGGCGTCGCCGGAGATCTGCTCGTGCATCTCGTCAGCGGAATGATGTTCATGCTCGGAATCAACGAGGCACCCACCCGAGCGGCGGCGGTCGGCGGGATACGACATTGGAAGGACGGGCGCAACATGCCCGACGTGCACGCTGTCGTCTACGACTACAGCGGACTTCCCGTTTACATGCGTCTCAACCTCGCGACCGAAATGCCGGAGACCTATCGCATTCAGGGATCGAGGGGACTACTCGAGGTTACTGGATCGAGCGTGAGCTTTACGCCACAGCTCGGGATAGACACTTACCCGAGCTACTACACCGGAAGTTTTCCGCGCGCTATGCGCGAGGAATATCTCAAGCGTTGGCACGCCGAGAACGATGAGAAGCTCGCGAAGCTTCCCGCGCAGGAGTCCGTGACCTACCGCATGGGCGATTTCGACGATCTGGCGCCGCATTTGACGACGTTTTTCAATGCGGTTCGATCGAGAAAGCCGGTGACCGAAGACCACATCTTCGGTAACAACGCAGCGCTCGCGTGTCACATGGCGAACGAGTCTTACTTCAGAAAGGACGCGGTGTTCTGGGATCCCGCGTCGAGGACAATCAGGACGTAGCGCTACCTTGCCGGCGTGATGACGATGTTCCGGTATTCCACTGGACCGTGGTCGCCCTGCAGGAAAATCGGACCGGGCGCTCCTTCGTTGCTGTCTAGCGCGCCACCGGTGATCCCAGGGATCTCCTGATTGCAGATCACCTGCACTCCGTTCGCCACAACTGTGACCAGGCGGCCGACTAGCGTGATGTCGTACGTTTCCCATTGTCCGGCTGGCTTGGCAGCCATCACGCTGGGTGAGATGAAGCCGTAGACACCGCTGAAGCGGTCATTCCACGGGTCGTTGCCGTAATCATCCTGGATCTGCACCTCGTGGCGGCCGCGTAGATAGACGCCGCTGTTGCTCTCCTTCGGGTAGCGGAACTCGACGTGAAGCTTGAAATCTTCAAACGTCCGATCGGTGACGAGATTCGTTCCTGAGCGGGGGCTGCTCAATACTCCATTCTTGACGATCCACTGGTTAGCCCCTCCCGATCCGTGCCAGCCTCCGAGATCATTGGCGTGCAGCAGTCTGATTGGAGCACCCCAGACCGGAGCAGATCGACGCTCGAGACGCGGAGAGCGAACTCCAGTCCAGCGAAAACTCTTTCCGTCGGGGAAAGTCATGCTGCCAGCCATCGCCGAGCTCTGAAGTCTTCCGCTGACGCTGAGCTCACCGTTGCCATCTTCCCACTGGTGCGGGATGGAAAAGCTCAGAGAGTCGCCGCTCGCATTGATTTGGGAGATCGGCCTCGAGCTCCCGACTATTCCGACGAAACGGCCGATGATCGCATCGCGCCCAGACTGTTCGATCTCGAGCCACGACGGAGCCGGGCCTTCCGGAGTCGCGATCGTGATGTCCCATCGTCCCAACATCTTTGGATCGATGTCCGCGGCTCGGCGAGCAGCAGCGGATTTGATTGCGGGCGCTCCGGTCAATCCGAGGGCGAGAAGGAGAATCGTCATTCTCAGCAAGGTGGGCTCCTATTTATTGAGGTCGATTTTGCTATGAAGAGCGAAGTTGGTTCGCTGCAGAAAGTCCGAAACGCTTCTTCGCGGCAATTCCGATCAGATCGGCCGCGCCCTGAATGCCGAGGGTCTCGGTGTTCACGCTCAGATCGTAGTTCTCGTGCGCGCGACGATCGCGCTCCCAGTGGAGGCGCACCCACTGATCGCGCTCCTTGTTGGTGTTGTCGACGCGTCGTGCGGCTTCATCAGCATTGACTCCCTCGCGCCGCATCGTCCGCGTGATGAGGGCCTTTCGTGGCGCGTAGCAGAACACGTGAAAGGTATCCTTGCGCTCGGCTAGCATCTCCTGCGTTCCGCGGCCAACGACCACCAGCGGCCCCCGCGCTATCGCTTCGTCTACGACGCGATGCGTCATCTCGATCAGCTGTTCGTCGGTGGGCCGCGTTGCGTCGGCAATCGGGGACATCCACTCCTGGGATCCCATCGCCATGGCCGATGTAATCCGTTCGACCAGCGATGGCACCCTCTCCTCCCGATCGCGGACTTCGGCGACGCTCAGGCCCATTCGCGCAGAGACCGCATCGACGACAGCGTTGTCGAGGAGAGACCAGCCCAGCTCTTTAGCGACGATGGCGGCGACCTCAGAGCCTCCCGACCCGTAAAGGCGCGAGACAGTGAGGACTGGCATCGCTCAGTCCGTATACGGCCGGCGCCGTTTCTCTTCGATGGCGCGACCGTACTGCCCAGCGTCGGAGCGCGCAATCTTCTTGCGGGCGACGAGCGACTCCAGTACCAGCTCGCACCCGGCTGCAACCACCGGCAAGTCGTGCATTGGCGCCAGACCGGCGGTGTTCACCACCTGCATCAGACCCGGGACGCTGCCAAAGCCTTCAACCACCGCATCGACACGGACATCATCGGTCACCTGGAGGGCGCCACCGACATCGAACCACATGATGATCTCGTCGGTGTTTATCCCCCCGGCGCGATCCTGGTACGTCGCGTCCGCTGCGCGCCGAATCAGCTCCTTCGCGATGGCGTGTCCGCCAACAAGCTCTCCCTCGTACTCCAGCTCGATTTTCCCAGTGATGGCTGGCAGCGCGGCGTAGATGTCGGCGATCCTCGGCACGATATCGCGCTCGCCAGTCTGAATCGCCCTTCGCTCGGCGTTCGAGACAACGTTCTCGAGAACGCTGATCGGCATTCGCTGAGAGACGCCGGACCGCTTGTCGATGCGCTTGTCCGTGCGTGCCTCGAACGCGACCCGCTCTATCACCTCGGCGATGAAATCAGGCACTCTGACCTTGCCCGCACCGCGAGCGGTCCACGCTTCCTGATTGGTGATCGCCATTCCGAGCTCCACGGTTTCCGGATAGTGCGTGATCACCTCGCTGCCAATACGATCCTTGAGCGGCGTGATGATTTTGCCGCGTGCAGTATAGTCCTCGGGGTTGGCGGTGAAGCAAAGCATCACGTCCAGCGGCAGTCGTACGGGATATCCTTTGATCTGGACATCGCCTTCCTGCATGATGTTGAACAAGCTCACCTGCACTTTACCGGCGAGGTCCGGTAGCTCGTTGAGCGCGAAGATGCCGCGATTTGCGCGCGGGAGCATCCCGTAGTGAATCGTCAGCTCGTCGCCGAGTATGTGTCCGCCGCGAGCTGCCTTGATGGGATCGAGGTCGCCGATGATGTCGGCGACGGTGACGTCAGGCGTCGCCAGCTTCTCGACGTAGCGCATGTCGGGGTCGATCCACACGATCGGCGTGTCGTCACCCGCTTCATTGAGAAGGTTCTTGCCGTATTTGGAAACCGGTGCGAACGGGTTGTCGTTGACCTCGCTCCCCCCAATTATGGGAAGCGCGGGATCGAGCAGAGTGGTGAGTGCTCGCAGGATTCGCGACTTCGCCTGACCGCGGAGTCCGAGCAGAATGAAATTATGCCGGCTCAGGATCGCGTTGATTATCTGCGGCATAACGGTCTCTTCGTAGCCGACGACGCCGCTGAAAACAGGTCTGCGGGTGGCGAGACGGGTGAGGAGATTCGCGCGGAGCTCATCTTTCACCGAGACCAGCCTGCGATCGGGCGCTCCGAATGCGGAGCGCTTTAGTGCACCAAATGTTTCTGGATAAACCGACAACTGACTCTCCCGGGGAATTTCACGACCAGCGAGTTAATCTAGCCCGCGTTTCATAGGGCAACCAGACGGCTGTGCTCTTGACACGGCTCCCGGATGAGATCAATTTTCGCCCGCGCCAAAAACGGGCACCACAATCGTGCACGGACCGGCGACTTAATCCACGTTTGCCTCTCAAGGAGATCGTAAATGAAGCGCCTGGCCCTTGTCGCCGCAGTCCTCGCACTTGCTGCATGCAGCTCGAAGAAGGATGAAGCCGCGACGTCCGACACGACCGCACCAGCAATGGCTCCCGCACCGGCGGCGATGGATACGACGATGAAGATGGATACGACGGCGAGCACTACCCCGGCCGCGTCGACAACCACGACCACCAAGACGACCACAAAGAAGAAGTAGACTTTCCTGGCTCGTCAAAAAGGCGCCACTAAACAGTGGCGCCTTTTTCATTTTGTTCTACCTGTACGCTGCATTCGCCACCGTCCCATTTCGCCTGCAGCGTGGTTCCCGGCGGAATTTCGCGCCTGACCATCCCCAGCGCGACGCCGCCGAATCTGGGCGAGAGAGCGACACTGCGAATGTCGCCGATCACCTTCCCGCTGTCGTCGATCAGCTCCGCCCCTTTCGGAGGCGCGGGCCTCGTGACGAAACGGAGCTTGCGCAAAAACCGGTTGACGTGACCGCGGAAATGAACGCGAGCGACGGTCTCCTGTCCTATGTAGCAACCTTTCGTGTATGAGATCGCGCCTAGCTCGTCGAAGTTCGCTTCCTGCGGAAGTGTCGATTCGTCCATGTCGGTTCCCCATACCGGACGTCCGCTCTCCACGCGCGCGATCTCCCATGTCTCGCTGCTTCCGGGCGCAACTCCCGCCGAATGCAACTTGCCTTTCAGCGTTCCGACGAGCCCGGCCGGGACGAAAATCTCGAATCCATCGAGGTCAATCTCCGGCACTCTTGCGACAGTGATTGCCGCATCGGCAAACGGTCCGGTGATGTGCGAGTACGGCGCGAGCGCTGCAAGCTCGCGGTCGTCGAAGCCGGTTACGCGAGCTACGATCGAGCGCGCCGACCGGCCGAAAACGCCTACGTCGCTCATCTCCTGAGTGACGTCGTGATACGGAGCGAGCCGTGGATTGATGTACTTACGGACCATCTCCTTCCACCCGCTCGCGGCTGCCGCCGACGTGTCGGTGAGGAGTGAATCAGGAAAAGCGAAGATGCGGAGATCCGCGACGATCTTCCCCTTAGCGGTCAATGCGGCGGCGTATTGTCCATCGCCGGGATTGAGGCTCGAGACATCATTCGTCACCATCCCGGTGACGAGCTCCGTTGCTTTGGGTCCGGAGATGCGCATGCGGGTCCGGTCGCTCCGATCGAAAAACAGAGCACCATTGTGCAACGCGGAATACTCGTTCATCTCCGACATTACCTGCAATTAAGTCACTGGCTACACAGGGCGCTACTGGCCGAAAGCCGCGTACGATGCGTCGAGTAGATCGACGGGATGAATGGCTCGCGCGCCGATTTCGGCGCGGATCAAACCCGCGCCTATCTGCATGAGACATCCGGGATTTCCAGTTACTACCCAGTTGGCTCGGGTCGCGCGAATGTTCTCGAGCTTGGGCGCGAGCACGCGGTCCGATGTATCGGGCTCGATGAGATTGTAGATGCCCGCGCTTCCGCAGCACTGATCTGAATCGTGTAGAGGCACGAGCTCCAGACCTGGAATTGCCGCCAGCACCGATAACGGCGCCTGGGTTACGCGCTGCGCGTGCTGCAAATGGCAGGGAGCGTCGTAGGTGACGCGTATTGGCAGCGGCCCACCAGTGCGGGGGCCCGCGGCCGAAAGCAGCTCGCTGACATCGCGTACGCGCGATCCCATTGCGGATGCCCGTTCGTGCCACTCCGGATCATCCTTCAGCAGATGTCCGTATTCTTTCATGATCGCACCACAACCGGCGGAGTTGACCGCGATGAATTCCGCGCCCGATTTCTCGAACGCGGCGATATTGCGCCGCGCAAGCTTCCTCGCGTTTTCGAGATCACCCGCGTGCGCGTGGAGCGCTCCGCAGCACTGCTGCCCTGGAGCGCTGACCATCTCGTATCCGTTGACGGCGAGAACGCGACGCGTTGCGCGATTGGTCGCGTCGAACAAACCGTCCATCACGCACCCACGGAGTGTTGCGACTTTTCCTCGTTCTCCGGTCGTTACCGCGTCGTAGCGACCGCGCTCGATCGATCGGCCAGTCGACGCGAGCATCGCCATCGCAAAGCCGAGGCGACCCTTCAGCCCGGAAAAC
Organism: Gemmatimonadaceae bacterium; assembly: GCA_050733495.1. Taxonomy (GTDB): domain Bacteria; phylum Gemmatimonadota; class Gemmatimonadetes; order Gemmatimonadales; family Gemmatimonadaceae; genus UBA4720. The sequence goes on from JBOHTC010000122.1 coordinate 10,635, forward strand.
AAAGTCGGAATGGGCGTGGCTGCGAGAATTCGCGAGAAGAACATGGCGGGACGCAGGAGCCAGCGACGCGCAAACACAAAGAGAATCAGTCGCGCGATGAACGAGATTGGCCGATACTCTCTAAGTGTCGCTCGAGTCGCCTCGAGTAGCTGTCCGTACGGCACTCCACTCGGGCAAACAGGCTCGCACGCGCGACAGCCCAGACATTGATCGATATGCTGGTTGACGCTTGGATCCTCTGGACTCAGCGTGCCCTCGAGCAGCGAACGCATAAGAAAAATTCGTCCGCGCGGACTGTCATTCTCGTCCTCGAGATTGAGATAGGTGGGACAAGCCTGAAGGCAAAAACCGCAGTGCACGCAGGCATTGATCCCGGGCAGCACTCCGGCCAGTGGTGTGTCGGGCAGCGCACATCCCGGCATGGGATCGCGAGGGAGCGGATCGGCGGGAAGGGAAGCCGTCAATTCAGTTTTCCCAGGATCCCTGGGTTCAGAATGTTGAACGGGTCATAGGCCTTCTTTATCCCCTGCGAGAGAGCGTCGGCAACAACGCTTGGCGAAACGACATCCCACGCTTCAGGTGGCAATTTCTCGTAGACAACTCCATGAGCGGGAGCCTCCCACCCGGCCATAGGCTCACTCGAATCCTTTGGAACTGTTCCATTGTCAGCTGACCCGGACGGCAGGGTCAGTACGCGCATCACCCCGCGCAGGATACTGATGTACATGAAAACTCCGGGCAGCTGCTCACTCAGCATCTTCGACGCTGCCGAAAAGAATTGCACCGGCAAGGCCGAGACCCGGATGACTTCGTCCGCGCCCATTTCGAGCGACCTCAGGTGGTTCCAGATCTCGCCTGGAACTTCTTCGAGGCGCATCAACGTCGATGCGGCCCTGACTTGTACGTCGACGAGGGCGGCGTTGCCACCAAATCGGAGCAGACATACCGGTGCGTCCCCGAGACCTAACGCGGTCCCCGCACTCGCGTTCAGCAATTCCATTGCATACGGCGCGAGTCCTGAATTGCGGAAAGAAAAAAGAATTGTGCGGAGGTCCTTCTCGTTCCCTGGAAGTCTCGCGACGAAGGTGCGATCTGCCTTTGGT
>JBOHTC010000123.1:0-15154 GCA_050733495.1 Gemmatimonadaceae bacterium
TTCCGCGCCTCATTCACGAAGAAATCAAAGAATCGTTCATCAACTACTCGATGAGCGTCATCGTCTCTCGCGCGCTGCCAGACGTGCGCGACGGACTCAAACCCGTCCACCGTCGCGTCCTCTACGCCATGAACGAGCTCGGGCTCGTTCCAGGACGGCCTTACAAGAAATCCGCTACTGTCGTAGGTGACGTGCTCGGCAAGTATCATCCGCACGGCGATAGCTCCGTCTATGATGCGCTCGTCCGCATGGTGCAGGATTTCTCGCTCCGCTACCCACTGGTTGACGGGCAGGGAAATTTCGGCTCAGTCGACGGTGATCCCGCAGCGGCTTACCGATACACCGAGGCGCGCCTCACCCGCATTGCGATGGAGATGCTCGCCGACATCGACAAGAACACCGTCGATTTCGCGCCCAACTTCGACGATCGCCTGCAGGAGCCGAAGGTTCTGCCTTCCGCTATCCCGAATCTTCTCGTCAACGGCTCCTCCGGCATCGCAGTCGGAATGGCGACCAACATTCCGCCGCACAACCTTCGCGAAGTGGTCGCCGCGGTCATCGCGCTCATCGAAAACCCGGAGATGACGCCGGGCGACATCAGGAAACTGATCAAGGGTCCCGACTTCCCGACTGGCGGCTACATCTATGGCCGCGCGGGAATCAAGGATTACCACGAGACCGGACGCGGCCGGATTGTGATGCGCGCGCGCGCCGTCATCGAAGAGAAGGAGTCGTCGAGCAAGTCGCAGATAGTCGTCACCGAGCTGCCGTACCAGGTAAACAAGGCCAAGCTCATTGCCGACATGGCGGAGCTCGTAAAGGAAGGTAAGCTCGAGGGAATCTCCGCCCTCCGCGACGAATCAGACAAAGACGGAATGCGAGTAGTGATTGAGCTCAAGCGCGACGCAATTCCGCGCGTTGTTCTCAATCAGCTTTACAAGCACACCGTGATGCAGTCGACTTTCGGCGTCATCATGCTCGCGCTCGTGCCAGACGCGCACACCGGTCAGCTCGTGCCGAAGGTGATGCCGCTCAAGGAGGTGCTGCAGCACTACATCGCGCACCGACACCAAGTGGTCGTTCGCCGGACCCAGTTCGAGCTGGACAAGGCGCTCGAGCGCGAGCACATCCTCGAGGGATTGAAGATCGCCGTCGACAATATCGACGCGGTGATCAAGCTCATTCGGGCTGCCGCAGACACACCGACGGCGAGCGCGCAGCTCCAGAAGCGTTTCAAGCTCAGTGAGAGGCAGGCCGAGGCGATTCTCAATATGCGCCTCGCCAAACTCACGGGCCTGGAGATCGAGAAGCTCGAGACCGAGCTCAACGAGGTGCTCGCCTTCATCAAGGACATGCGCGACATCCTCGCCTCAAATCCGCGCCGCATGCAGATCATCCGCGACGAGCTCCAGCAGGTTGCCGACAAGTACGGCGACGAGCGACGGTCTGAGATCACCAGCGACGAAGGCGAGTTCACTATCGAGGATCTGATCGCCGAAGAGGATATGGTCATCACCATCTCTCACTCCGGCTATATAAAGCGCACCTCGGTGTCGACTTATCGCAAGCAGCGCCGCGGCGGTCGGGGTCTGAGTGGGGCAGGGCTCAAAGACGAGGATTTCGTGACGCGTCTCTTCATCGGGTCGACCCACGATTACATCCTGTGCTTCACCGACGACGGACGCTGTTTCTGGCTCAAAGTTCACGAGGTCCCGCAGGCCGGAAGAGCGGCGAAGGGTAAGCCGATCATCAATCTGATCAACGTTTCACCGGAGACCCAGATCAAGGCGATGGTACCGGTGCGCGAATTCTCGGAAACGCAGTTCCTGCTGTTCTGCACCAGAAATGGAACGGTTAAGAAGAGTGCCCTGTCGCAGTACTCGAACGTCCGCCAGACCGGCATCAAGGCCATCAAGATCGACAAGGATGACGAGCTCATCGACGTGCAGGTGACGAGCGGATCCAACGACATCGTTCTCGCCACTCGACACGGTTTGTCGGTTCGATTTCACGAGCAGGACGTGCGCGAGATGGGTCGCGACACCACCGGCGTCAAGGGGATCGAGCTCAAGGAAGGTGATTCGGTGATCGGGATGGTAGTAGTCAAGCGCGAGGCGACCTTACTCGTCGTAACCGAACGCGGGCTTGGCAAGTGCTCGAATATCGGAGATTATCGCGTTCAGAAACGCGGCGGGAAAGGCATCATCACGGTCAACAGAACCGAGAAAACCGGGGATGTCGTTGCCCTAATGGAAGTCCTGTCCGCCGACGAGATAATGATCATCACAAAACATGGTGTGATCATCCGTTCTTCGGTGTCGCAAGTGCGAGTAACGGGACGTATCGCGCAGGGGGTCAAGCTCGTCAATCTTGACGAAGGAGATCTTGTGACAGCCGTTGCCCGTGTGGTCCCTGAGGAAGAGGGCGAAGAGGCTGAAACTGGCGCGGCCACCGGCGACGACGAGCAGGTCGAGGCCCTCACCGACGATTGATGACCAAGACCCCCGACGCGCCCACCCCGCCAGAAGACGTCGAAAAACTGCGGACGGCCCTGCGTAACGCCGAGGCCGAGGTGCAGCGCTTGCTCGAAGAGGCGGCAGCTCGTGGCGCGCTGGTGGATATCCTTCACGACGTGATGGGCTCGCTCTCCATGGGAGAGCTCTTTCACATGCTCGCTCGGCGGCTCGCTCGTGCTCTGAATCTGAGCCACTCGTCGGTGATATTCGCCAAGTGTGGTGACACTCACGGGACCGTAGCTTCGGCGCACGAAGATCCGCAGCTCGAGAATCTTCAGGTTGAGCTCGACAAATACCCGGAGATCGAAGCAGCGCTCGCGATCGAAAAACCGGTTCTCATTCCGGATATCTGGCATTCGGACGCGTACAAACACCTCCGCGAAGCGTGGGAGGCGGACGGCAGCGTCATCTCCGTCCGCTCGATCATCGCGCTGCCGTTTCGGCTCGACCTCGATCGAACCGGTGTCTTTCTCCTGCGCCGGACTGCGGAGAAAACGTCGCTGAACGAAGCCGACGTCGAATTTGCCGAAACCGTTGTGAAGAGCGCGATGAATGCGATGCGCCGCGCGCACATGGTGGAAGTCACGCAGGCGGACAACATCCGCCTCGAAGCTCTCGCGCGCACCGATCCGCTCACGCAGCTTCTCAATCGGCGAGCCTTGCTGACGCAGCTCGGCACCGAAGTCGAGCGCGTACGCCGCTACAACGCGCCGCTCAGTATCCTCATGATCGACGTCGACGAGTTCAAGGCAGTGAACGACACCTACGGCCACCTTGCTGGCGACCAGGTGTTGATCGAGGTCGCTCTCCTCCTTGCCCGAACGGCGCGCAGCGTCGACGCGGTCGCGCGTTACGGCGGCGACGAGTTCGTCATCGCGGTCCCCGAGACCGGTGAAGTCGGCGCGATTGCTTTCGCCGAGAGATTGCGCGACAAGATCCAGGTGCACGACTTCGATATCGGCAAAGGCCAGCCGCTCCGGCTCACGGTGAGCATCGGTGTCGCTGACTTCCCAGAGCCCCGAGTTGAGACGGCAGAAGATCTTCTGGACTGCGCGGACCGCGCACTCTACCGCGCCAAGGCTGGCGGACGTAATCTGGTGTGCGCGTAGGCCCCCGGCGTCCGAGGCTGGGCGCGGTGCGACTCGCATCCACAACACTGAAGCGGGCAGCCACAAGCAGCAAAGCTGTTTAGCTTTTAAGCTGTCACATGGGCGCTCAGTCGTTGATGGTTAGACCTGCCACTCGCGGTGCAAGCCGATGCCTACTCACTCTATCTCTGCTCGAATCGCCGTCGTCGCGCTTCTGCTGTCGGCATGCGTTGTCGACTCGTCGAAAAAACAGACAACCGCGGACACGACGCACGCTGCACCGGTGATAACAGTGACTCCTGTCAACCGTGGCACCCACGGCATGACCGAGCGCGTTATGTGGGCATACTCACCCGACAAGAATTCAGTTCTCGTTGTTGCGGATCCAGCCGGCGTCGAGAATGAGCCGGTGCCGAACGGTTTCTTTTTCGGCGACGAGTCACGCGGATTCCAGACCCAGATGGACAGTGTTTGGGACGTCGAGCCGTCGCCCGACTGGAAATGGATCGGTTTTGGGCGCGCCTATTCAGTCGTAGACGGCAGCGGAGCAGGGGCCGATTTGCTCAACGACGTCTCCCGTCGCACGTCGATCGATACCTCGACGCTCCGCGCCGGATCGTTTGCTTCCAGCGGCATGGCGATGTCTCGCGCGATCGCCCAGCCCGGAGTGATCCATATCCCGGACAACCCGCGCGCAAACGCGGCGGGCGATAGCGCCGCTCCGCATCTATTTCCCATAGCCCTTGGCTGGCGAGTCCGCTGGACCACCGATGGCTCGACGCTCGCACTCGGCAACTCTCCGGCGCGCGCGGTCGACAACGAGCCAAGTCAGACGTGGTCGGCGCTCGACCCCGTGACCGGCGCGCTGCATGGGACTCTTCCCGCACACTCATCTCTGGCTGACGTGAAGTTCACGCAGGGACCGACTCTTGACCGGTCGTTGCCCATAGACATGAGCAAGTCACCCGCAATTGAGGTCAAGCACGGCGCTCAGACCTTCAACATCGAGAGCGAGCGCGGAGTTATCACGTTGGTCGAGACTACTCCGGGCACTGCATCGAAAGCGGCGCCGCGGGTTGTAGGAGCGGGAATGGCACTCGCCGCCACTGCGGGCGGTCGTTACATCATTGCGCTCGCGCCCCGAAACCATCCCGACCCTAACGAGATGGCGGTCGAGCCGGTGGTATACACCGTCACCTGGTAGCGCGCTCGGCTATCGTCCGATGCGCCGAAGCTCCACTAGCAGGCAGTGATCCTGAACGACGTCGATCCCCGCGCGAGCGAGCTTCTCCGCGGCTTCATCGTTCCGAATTCCCAGCTGAAACCAGACTGACCGCGGCTTTTTCGCGATGATGTCGTCGACGTGCTGCGGGATGTCTATCGGACGCCGGAACACATTCACCATGTCGATGTCGCCGGGAATATCGACGAGCTTCCGGTATACTTTCTGACCGTGCATCTCGGTCAGCTCTTTGTAGTAAACTGGCACCGGAACGATCTCGTACCCGGCCTGCTGCGCGTATTCCGGAACGTAGCAGGCGGGCTGATCGGCGGTCGGCTTTATGCCGAGCACCGCGATGCGATGCGTGTTCTCCAGGAGCTGTTGTATCTGATCGGGCCGCTCGAGCAAATGCTCGCGCCAGCTCCTGGTGTCAACCGATGACGTCATGAATTGTCTCTTCAGTCGCGGGGTAACGAGAAACGAGCCGCCCGTCTAAATTGCAAGAGCGAGTCCACCAAAAAATTCGGGAGATAAGCAAGTAATGCGGATGTTAGTACTCGGCGCGGGCCTCCAGGGCTCCGCGTGTGCATATGATCTGCTCCAAAACCCAGAAGTAAAGGAAGTCCGTCTCGCCGATTTGCACGCCGCCCACCTCGCGGATTTTCTGGCGCCATACTCGGGCAAGCGCCTGATCTTCACGCCGCTGGATGTGCGAGACAAAGAAGCGGTCGTCGCGCTGATGCGACAGTCGGACGCGGTGATGAGCGCCATACCCTATTACTTGAATTACGAGCTCGCCGAGCTGGCGGTGCAGGCCGGAGTACACTTCTCCGACCTCGGCGGAAATACGGAGATCGTATTCAAACAGAAGACCCTCGACGCCGAGGCGAAGAAAAAGAAGATCACGGTCATCCCCGACTGCGGCCTCGCTCCTGGGATGGTAAACATTCTGGCGGAGTACGGAATCAAGCAGCTCGACAAAGTCAAAAGCGTCAGGATTTTCGTAGGAGGGCTGCCGCAACATCCCGAGCCGCCGCTCAATTACCACATCGTGTACTCGCTCGAGGGCGTTCTCGACTACTACACGACGCTGTCGTGGGTGCTGCGTGGCGGGAAGCGGACGCACGTGAAGGCGCTCTCAGAGATCGAGCCGATAAAGTTCAAGGGCTCGGTCGGTGAGCTCGAGGCGTTCCACACTGCCGGCGGGCTGTCGACGATGGCGTTCCGTTATGAGGGAAAGATCCCGACGATGGAGTACAAGACGCTCCGCTATCCCGGTCATGCGAAGATCATGGAGGCGGTTCGTGAGCTCGGTCTGCTGGAGCTGAACCCGGTCGATGTAAAGGGAGTGAAAGTCGTCCCCCGCGATCTCGTCGTTGCCGCTATGGGTCCTCGCCTAAGCAAGCCGAATGGACACGACCTGGTCGCCCTCCGCGTGGTGGTCGAGGGCGTGAAAAAGGGCAAACCGAAGACGATCGGTTGGCAGCTAGTCGACTATTACGATGAGAAGCACGATATCAGCGCCATGGAGCGCTCGACTGGTTACTCGCTGTCGATCACCGGTCAAATCCAGGCGCGGGGAGAGATCGGAAAGTCTGGTGTCTTCACGCCCGACGAGGCGATTCCGCCCGAGAAATACATCAGCGAGCTCGCGAAGCGCGGGGTCGTGATCAAGGAAATGAAGTAGCTAGCTCAGCTATCCAGACGCATTCATATGGGCGGGGAATACCCGACCCACAGATGAGCCTGCCTGCCGTGAAAGCTCAGACGTATAAGACGTTGAGCCGCAATGCGTTACGGTGTGCGTTTCCAGGGGAAAAGCCTTCCTTTCCGACCCGAAAAGGGTTAGATTGAGAGAGTAAACATTTGTCGGTCCAAGCTGTTTGAATGCCTCCGGTCTGCCCCTGCGGACTGTCTACTGGCATTCAACCCAAGCGCCGATTCCAGCAAGGAGGATTTGTGAACCGCTTCAATTCGATTCGCAATTCCGACCTCGCGCGGAAGGTCGGTCTGACGGGCCTAGCATTGCTCGCTGCCGTTTATACCGTTCCCCGCGTCGGCTCGGATACGAACGCAATTCAGACTGAGCTCGCCAAGGTGATGGTCTCGCCCGTGAATCAGGAGACGGACGCGTCGTCGGCTAACTGGGATCTTGCGAATCTTGACAACCCCAAGGTGGACTCCTGGGTCAAGCTCTTCGCGACCGATCCGCGGGTGAAATCACGATTTGCCCTTTGGCTCGATCGCAAGAGCACCTACGAGCCTATGATCTCGGCCAAGCTCGAGCAACACGATATGCCGCAGGATCTGATCTATCTCGCAATGATCGAGTCAGGATTCAACCCAAAGGCCAAGTCACCCGCGAAGGCGGGCGGCCTGTGGCAGTTTATCAGCGAGACGGGTCAGCGGTACGGACTCACGGTGAACAAGCACGTCGACGAGCGGAATCAGCCCGCCAAAGCGACCGACGCCGCGCTCGCGTATCTGTCGGACCTGTATGACAGATTCGGCTCGTGGTATCTAGCCGCCGCTGCCTACAACACTGGAGAGAACCGCGTCGCGCGCATCATGCGACAGGTGACCGGCAGCGAGAAAGGCACTGACGCCGATTACTATCGAATCTCGAAGCTCCTGCCGAAAGAGACGCAGGAGTACGTGCCGATGATGATTGCGGCCGCCCGCATCTCCAAGGATCCGGCGAAGTACGGCTTCGGCACTGGAGAGACTGCGGCCAATTAATCGGCCGCAGTCGCAGGATCTGGTTATGCGATGGTCGTAGTCAGCGCGATCCAGAGCTGCGTACCCGCTTAGTGTTCCGCCAGCAGGTAGATCCCGCTGATCGCGAGAAGAAAGTACGGGACTAGAACCGCGGCGCCGGCGTAGTCCTTCGCGACTCGCTGGCCAAAAAAGAGTGCGGTCAGGTTGATCGCCGACACGACGGCGCCGAGAAAGGCAACGGTTGGGTCGTGGGTGACTAGAAGCACCAGGCACCCGATGCCGCTGAGCGCGCCGGCAGAAACCTCGAGAATTGTGATGACGACGAACATCGGGCCGACGGTGCCGGCCAGCGGGCTCTTTTCAAAATGTCGGGTCAGGTACTCGCGATTTCCGCGTCGATCGACGACTTTGTCGATCCCTGACTGGAGAAAGAGGATCGCGAGAAATGCCGACACCAGAATCTGCAGGATGTATGAGGCAGTCTCGGGCGAGCTCACGTTTGTCATGCGGTTATTGTAGCATCCTCCGACGCCGACTGTCCAATGCCGCAGTGGATGCTTCGCCTCGCTAGGAAGGGTTCCCCGCTTGGTTTCGGCGTTTTTCTTCTCGGGTGCGGCCCACACATGTCACTGAATCCGTCGCACGATTCACGCGCCGACTATGGTGCGCGGATGATCGATGCATCGCGGCAGCTGGTGGTCGTGACGACTCCGAACTGGACCTCGACAACCGGAACCATGGTTCGCTTCGGGCGCGCAACCGCTGGTGGCGACTGGAGTCGTCTTGGTGAGCCGGACCCGGTTGTGGTCGGCAAAACCGGCATTGCCTGGGGCGTGGGCTTCGACAAACTCTCGAATGACGGTCCGTGCAAGCACGAAGGCGATGGGAAAGCACCTGCCGGAGTTTTTCCGCTCGACACGGTTTTTGGTTTTGCGCCCGCCGACTCGGCGCCCCAAATCAAGCTTCCCTACGTCCAGCTGCTTCCGACCACCGATTGCGTCGACGACACCGCGTCCGCTCACTACAACACCGTCGTAGACAAGTCCCGGGTCACGGGTGTCGACTGGAACAGCGCCGAGCACATGCGCGAGGTTGGTCAGTACAAGGTTGGTGTGACTGTAGGGTACAATGCCGCGCCGCCGATCAGAGGTCGTGGCTCCTGCATTTTTCTGCACATCTGGGCCGGCCCAGATTCTCACACCGCCGGATGTACTGCATTCGACGAAGCGAAGCTCCAGGACGTCATCGAGTGGCTTGCCCCCGAAAAGCGTCCGCTGCTGGTGCAGCTCACGTCAAGCGACTACGAAAAGCTGAGCGGCGCCTGGCGATTGCCGGCGCTCTAGATTCTCGCCTTCAACCCGAAGGTCAGCGTCCATCCTGGGTTCGGGGCGTATTTTTATTGAATGCTGTCGACCTTGGCGATGCGCCTGGCCTTCTCGCACAAACTCCGCAGCTCAGCGTTGCTCAGGTCTTCCCAGCCATTCGGAACCGGAACGAGCCGGCGTTTTTCATCGAAGGATTCGAAGGTCAGCCAGCCGCTGCCGTAGCCTTCAGCGAGAGTTATTCGGCGCTGGCTTACGGTGCGCCGATCAGAGCCGGTGCGCCGCTCCAGCCCCCGCCACGGGAGACGGGTCAGATTGCGGCGGTCGCTCTGGGACATGCGCCGCTCGATCCTCGTCGGCTGCGAGTCCCACACCTGCCAATACGATCCATCTCTGTCTACGAAAGTCCTGTATGCCATAGGATCTATAACCTCACGCGGAGTCACACGCGATTGCACCCCTGGGGTGCAGGAACAATGCCCCAATGGCCTCTTTTTCCTGCCAAAAATATGTTTTTGTTGGGGCTTATCGCGTGAAGCTCGCCAGGGTTTCGCTCATCACGTCGATCATCGACTTGGCGGTCCAGCGATCACTCCCATTATACAGGAACGAGAACGCGAGTACCTCGCCATTGACGGCGGTGACGTAGCCGGCGAGTCCGATCACCTCATTTGTAGTACCCGTCTTCGCGTGCAGGTTTCCCTCAGCGGGCGTATTGCGCATCCGGCGCTTGAGCAGCTCCGAATCACCTGCGACAGGCAGGGAGGAGTGAAGCCACGGGCCCCACGACGATCGGTGCGCGTAAGCCAGCAGTTGGACCTGCGATCGCGGGGTGACGCGGTCAAGGGTCGAGAGACCGCTGCCATCCGCGAAGAACAGTCCGGAGGTATCGGCGCCCGCCTTTTTCACGAAGAAGTCCTCGAGCACTGAGCTGGCGTTCTGTACGCTGCCGATTTCGTCCCGCTTGGGGCCGCGGGCGGCGTCGCGAAAAAACAGCTCGGCGTAGTGGTTGATGCTCTCGCGGTTCATCGCGGCGATCATGCTCGCGAGGGGCGGCGAGAGGAGACCCGTGATCTTCGAGGCGGTCGGCGGTGTCTTTCCGAGCTGAACTGGGCCGTCAACGCGAACTCCGCGGGCGATCAGTGCATTTCGGAAAGCACCAGTCGCAAAACTCGCCGGGTCTTCGACGATGTACACGTACTTCCGGGTGCCGGCCCTGCTGCCGATGGACCCGCTCGCCTGGATGGTGCCGTCGCGCTGCTTGCGGAATCCAAGCCGCGCACCGCCTCCCGAAACGGTGCGAACATTGGCGACGAGAGGGATCGTGCTGGTCGACGGCTCGAGTGTGACCGTCGCGGGCTTTCCGGGCGTTGTTGGGGTCACCGCGACCGCGATGAGGTTTTCATTCAACGAGAGCGCGGACACCCTGGCCGCGTACGACGCCTGGAGATAGCGCGTGAGCCACCCTTCAGGGATTTTCTGGTCATCGAACCCGGTGGCATCTCCGATGACGGCTCCGGTTATGTGCTTGATTCCCTGCTGGGCGACGAGGTCAGCTAGCCGATTCATCGGAGCGGCCGCACCACCCGGAAGAAATTTTCCTGATAACGCTGGATCCCCATCGCCCCGGATGTAGATGTTTCCGTTCAGCGTTCCATCGCTGGCCACCGGCCCATCGCGGAGGACGTCGGTGCTAAGGTGGTAGTCGGGTCCGAAGCGCTCGAACGCGATCGCACTCGTGAACAACTTCATAGTCGAGGCAGGCAACATCGGCTCGCCGACGTTCTGAGCGTAAAGGGTATCACCCCGCGTAAGCGAGACGACCATCGCCCCCCAGGTTCCGCTCCTCGTACGCGCGGTGAGCCCTGCGAGTGTCGATGCGACATCGGCGGCGCTTTTCGGCGCCGTATATCGGACCGTAGGTACCGCAGGCGCCTTGCGTCTTCTCGACCTTCGCCGCGTGACGGTCTGTTTCTTTTTTGTCTGTGCTTCGGCTATCGTCGGAGCAGCGCCGCAGAGCGTCAGCGCGACCAGTATTCCGATCTGGATCTTACGAGAGAACATCCGTCCTCATGCATCCCTTTTGCAATTCGATTTATCTCCGCGCGAACGCAGCGGCCTGGAGTGGCGAGAAAAGTGCCAACGCTCGCCTGCGAAACAATTCGTCGGCGACGACGGCCTTGCTTGGAATATACCGGACCAGAGCGTATTTTCCCCAATCCATCGTCACCCAACCGCATCAGGAGTACGAATGGCTGAGCGGGACCATCAATTTATTCGCGAAGGCGTAATCACCGGCTGCATTGGGGCCACCGCCATCGCACTCTGGTTTCTGGTCGTCGACGTGGTGGGTGGGCGTCCATTCTACACTCCCGATTTTCTAGGTCAGGGACTAGTGAGCGTTCTCGGGAAATCCACGATTGGCGATACGATGTTCGTGCACGTCGCGACCTACACGGTTTTTCACTACGCGGCGTTCATCCTGGTCGGCATACTGCTCACCGTGATCGTCCACCAGGCCGCGCGGACGCCCGGAATTCTGGCTGGCCTCCTCGTCGCGCTCGTTGTGATGACGATGGGCTTCTACATGATTGCGGCCGCCTTCGCGCACAGCGCGCTCGGCAACCTCGCCTGGCCGCAGATATTCATTGCGAACATTATCGCCGCGATCTTGATGCTGGGGTATCTGTGGCGCACCCACCCTCTTCTGAGCGGACATCTCAAGCGCGCGCTCGAGGGAACGGACGACTAAGCCGTCGTCGGCTTCCAGTCCACTTGCGCGCCCGCGGTCGAGTCCTCGCCGCGGGCGTTCCATTTGAAGAACACAACGCTCATGATGATTATGAAAATCAGCCCGCCCGGAATCCACATGATCAGGCCGCCGAGCAGCTGATCTTCGAGTGGAGAAAGCGGGAGGATGCGTGGTGCGGCGCTGTACGCGGGATAGAGCACGTGATCCGACATTGCTATGTAGACCGCGACGATCGACATCGGGATGCTCATGAGAAACGTGTAGAGCATCTGTCCCGGGTACGACAGGCGCGGCAGCTCCGGCAACTGACTCATGAGTGGCCACCACATCAGCACAGCCGCCGTCATGAACATCAGATGCTCCACGATGTGAATGTTGTGGTGCGCCATGGCGGTGTTGTACAGAGGTGGCAGATGCCACGCCGCGATGGTCACATTGAAGGTCACGAATGCTATGGGCGCGCGGGTGAAGAACCGCGCTACCGGCGCAACGAAGCCAGTCGCGAGTGGTCGCCGAAGCATCCACCCTGGCACTCCCGCCAGGAGCAACGGAGGGACGGCGAGTGTAAGCAGGAGATGCTGCACCATGTGGGCGCTGAACAGATAGTCGTCGCTCAGATCGTGGAGCGGACCGTTCAGCGATGCGAACATTAACAGCAGTCCGGCAGCGAAAAAAAGCTTCTGTCCGGTCGTTGGGTCTTTGTGAAGTTTACTCGCGGCCCAGAGGTACAGTGCGGCGAGCCCTGCAATGCCGATGACGGTACTCGGATGAATCGACCACGTCCACAGATTGAAGCCGACTATGGGGTGGAGAAGCGCCAGCAACAGCATGCTACATGATCTTGATGTAGAGATGTCCGAACAGGAACATGAGCGCAATCAGCGCCAGGCCTGCAATCAGAAGCGGCCCAGTGAACAGGACGCGAAATAGTCGGTGGTCGTACTTGAGGTGCATGTAGAACATGACGACGATCGCGAACTTGAGCGCCGAGAGAATGAGCAACGTGGGAACGAATCCGCGGCCGGCGACGAACGACGGGATATAGTAGGCCCAGACCTCGCCGACAGTGAGGAGACCGAGGATGAGGGCGACCTTCCAGTACAGCGACCAGGTCGGGTGCTCGTGCTTGTCCTCCCCACCGGGCGCGTGCGCGTCCGCTTCGGCAGAGTCGGGGAGATTTCGAACGCTGGCGTGGCTATCCATGAATTCTGCCCGCTAGTGGATGAGATAAACGAGAGTGAAAATCGCGATCCAGATCACGTCGACGAAGTGCCAGTAGAGCGCCGCGATATCGACGAGGAGTGAGTCCTTTGGACCAAGGCCGCGCCGATAGTCGATCGCGAGCAGTGTCACGAGCCAGATCACGCCAGCGGTGACGTGCGCGCCGTGAAAGCCGGTAAGTGTAAAGAACGATGAGCCGAACAGATTCGTGCGGATACTAAGCCCTTCGTTCACGAACGACGTGAACTCGTAGGCCTGGAATCCGAGAAACGTCGATCCCGCGATTGCCGTCATCCACAGCCAGAGCCTGGACGAGCCGAGTATCCGATCGCCGCGAGTGTGCTTCGGCTTGTTCTTGTTCTCGACCGCGGCGAGCGCGAGCACCATGAAAAGCGACGACATCAGCAGCACGAACGTCGACGCCGAGGTGACCGGGATATTGAGGATTGCCTTGAAGTGATGCCCGGTCGTCGGATCCGTCCACGCTTCGTGCGGAAACGGACCTACGACGCTCCTCCCCTTGTAGATCAGATAAGTCGATATGAGCGAGACGAAGAGCATGCACTCTGAGCCGATGAACGCCCAGATCGCGACCTTCCGGCTGTCGAGGCCGAGCGTCGTGTAGTGGTGCGGCGTCGGTGCGTGCGCGACGGCAGCGGTGGCTGTCATTCTAGTGGTGCTCCGGCTCGAGCGGGGAGAGCAGCCAGCTGTAAAGGCTGAGAACCAGTATGGCGGCGCCCACTCCGATCAGCGCACGGGTCGTAATCAGTCCGCTGAACATGACTACCAGGCCGAGGGCGACCAAAAGCGGCTTGATCGTGCCGTACGGTATAACTATCCCCAGATCTGCAGGCGTCTTGCCTTCCTGGGAGTTGATGCGCGCGCTCTCGTGATCGGCTTCTCTTCCTTCCCAGATCGGATATCTGCTCGTCACTGTCGGGATTTTTGCGAAATTGTATTCCGGTGGGGGACTTGGAATGGTCCACTCGAGGGTGCCGGCGCCCCACGGATTCGGGCCCGCAATTTCGCCGGACCTTCGGCTCTTGAAGAAGTTGTAGATGAAGAAAGCGGTCGCGATCGGCCAGAACGCCGCACCAATGCTGGACATCGCGTTGTAAAGGTCCCAGCCCTGGCCGGAATCGTAGGTGTAAATGCGGCGCGGCATCCCGAGCATCCCCGAAAAATGCATCGGGAAGAAGGTCAGATTCATCGCGATGAAGGTGAGCCAGAAATGGATCTTGCCAATCTTCTCGTCCATCAGTCGGCCCATGATCTTCGGGTAGTAGTGGTAAATGCCACTGAAGATTCCCATGATCGATCCACCGACCAGCACGTAGTGGAAGTGCGCCACGATGAAATAGGTGTCTGTCTGCTGGAGATCAGCAGGCGGAGACGAGTGCATGATCCCCGAGATGCCGCCTATTGTGAACAGTCCCACGAGTGCAATGCTGAATAGCATCGCCGTTGTGAAACGGATCGATCCCTGCGCCATGGTCGCGATCCAGTTGAAGATCTTTACGCCCGTCGGAATCGCGATGAGCATGGTCGTCAACCCGAAGAACGTATCAGCAATCGGGCCCATTCCCACCGCGAACATGTGGTGCGCCCAGACGCCGAAAGCGAGCACCGCGATGAGAATTCCGGAATAGACCATCGTCGGATATCCAAACAGCGGCTTCTTCGAGTGGACGGGGATTACTTCTGAGACGAGGCCGAACGCCGGAAGAATGAGGATGTAGACCTCCGGATGTCCGAAGATCCAGAACAGGTGCTGCCAGAGAAGTGGATCGGCTCCCGCTGTCACCGTATTGTAGAAGTTCGTGCCGAAGAATCGGTCGAAGAGCACGAATACGAGTGCTATCGTAAGCACGGGGAAAGCCAGCACTATCAGGACCTGGACGATGAACGCCATCCATGTGAACATCGGCATGCGCATCAGCGTCATCCCGGGCGCGCGCAGATTGATGATCGTCGTCAGGAAGTTGAATGCCGCCGCGAGCGACGATATACCGAGGATCTGCAGTCCAATGACCCAGAAGTCGATGTTGATTCCGGGCGAGTAGGCGCGCGATGTCAGCGGCTGATACCCGAACCAGCCGCCGTTCGGCGCGACGGCAAACAGAATCGGAATCGAGATGAAAAGTCCGCCGAACAGATACACCCAATAGCTGAATGCATTCAGGCGCGGAAACGCGACGTCGCGCGCGCCGATCTGCAGCGGGATCAGGAAGTTGAAAAACGCTGCCGAGAGCGGCATGATCGCGAGGAAGATCATCGTCGTGCCGTGCATCGTGAACATCTCGTTGTATTGCATC
>JBOHTC010000124.1:0-2549 GCA_050733495.1 Gemmatimonadaceae bacterium
GTTTGCTCATCTCGTTGTAGCTGTGCGTGATGACTACTTCCATGAGTTCCTAACCCTCTCTTCAGTTTTCAATCTGATACGGCTCGACGATTCTAATGAGTTCGGTCGCACTAATGCTGCGAAAATGCGGTGCCAGCGGCAACAACGCTCGCAACTGAACTACGGGGCTAGTTGGCAACCAAGGAGGTGTATTATGGCAAGATTCGTCGATTCGCGCGGCGTCCTGGCTGTACAGGACCTTTCGAAAGCGACGAAGTTCTAAGTCGAAGTACTTAGGTTTCAGCGTGACGCAATCACTCCTGGTTCGCGCGAGTTCGCCGAACCGAACGATAGAACTGATGCGACATCACTGCAGGTCTAGCCTCGGGCCTTTCTGTCGGATGGCAGTCGCGGGCGTCCTTCTCTGGACGCCAGGTTTGCGCGCCCAAAACGGCGCAGCCGACTCGGCTCTCGCAGCCGGCTCAACTCGCGCCGCCGCGTTTGATCGCCTGGACCGGACGTCACGCACCCTCATCGCAACGGTCGACTGCGCACGCGCGAGCGCCAGAGCCCGCGCCAATGGACAGTTCGGACCGATCGATTCGGTTGGGAGCTGGGGACAGTGTCTGCACGAGGATGGACGCGCTTTCGGTTTATTCTTCACTCCAGACAGCACCCTAACCAAGGCGCAAAACCTGCGCGTATTCGACTTCGCAAACCACGTTCTCTACTCAGGTACCGTCGATACCTGCGCCATTCTCGCCGAAGCGCGCGCGGCACGAGAAGCGGTGGGTAAGGGAATGCCGTCGTTCGTTGCTGAGAAGCGCCAGTTCGTACCTATCTCGATCCGCTCGGACGGCGACAGCATCGAAGTATGGCTCCTGCCCGCCGGACTGCTCATGGGCGTGCCGACAGTTGGAGGCGAGCGCGGCTTTGTCTATTCGCCGGATGGCCGTACCCTGGAACGCGAGATCGACGCGTCGAGCCGGTTTCGCAAGCTCTCGATCCCCGACTCCGGCCGAGTTGTGATCCAAAGCACCGAGGAAGATCTACCGTTGATGTCGGAGCTCATCGCCACAAATCTGCTGTACGACCGGGGACGCGACATAGAGATTGATACCAAGGCTTTCACTTCCGTACTCGGTGGCCCCAGATCGTATCCGACCTGGTTCCAGATTAAAAGGCGCTGAGATGGCGCGCTTGCTTCGTTCGGCGGTCGACGCCCTTATCGTAGCGCCTGTCGAGTATCGGCAGCGTCTGGAGTTCGGTCGGGCGTAGCTGTCGTCGCATTCGGAGCTTCCCGGCGCTCCCACAGCCAGAAGCACAGCGTCGCCGAGAGCATCACGAACACATAGCCGATTGTTGTCGCACGCTCGGCGTGACCCTGATAGCCGCCGACTGGATTCCATAGACCGCCCGGTCCTTTGCCGCCGCTCATCCAGTCGCCAAGGTTCCAGGCAGCGTGGATGCCGATCGGGACGGCGAGCCCCCGAGTCGCAAGTGCCGCCATTCCAAAAAGGAGCGACCCGACCCCGGCGCCGAAAAGTGCGTGCGGCCACGTCACTCCCCCGACCGCGTGCTCGGCGGCGAAGACGAGCGCGATCGCGATCTGCGCCGGCCACATACCGAACGCCGATCGCAGCCGCCGCAGCGGGTAGCCGTGAAACGCAAGCTCCTCTCGCGATGCCAGCAGAATGTATGTGATGAGCATTGTCAGTGTGTCGCGGGACCCGACGTTCTCCGAACGGGCCCACTGCACGTGTCCGATGAAGGCTTCGATCGAGACGTGCAGCGCGACGAGAATTGCGCCGATGAGGAAGCCGACGGCGAAACGGAGCGGACTATTCCCGCTCGGCACGGCACCGACGCTCTCGAGATCAGTGCCTTCCCAGCGGACGAACAACATCGTGAGGCCGAGCGTCACGACGCTGGTGACGACACCAATCGAAAGCCCCGCCGGGAAGTCCGGGAACTTGTCGGCGATCGGAGCACCGAATGCGAGCACGGCGGCGGACGCCACCATGAACAGCGCGACTCGAGCGGCCAATTTCAGGCGCAGGGATCTGTCGGCCATGTCCTCATAAGGTATACCTCCTCAGTCGAGCGGGTGTTCTACATGCAAATCGCAATCGCCGGCCCGTTCGTGTAGAGGGCGACGAGAGACCGGAGGTCGTGGTATCATGAATGTGGCACTCCGGTACGGGCGCCACATGAATGTGGCACTCCGGTACGGGCGCCCAACCGTAGTCGCAGTTGGCGAGCGCATGAGCGCTTCCAACCGTCCGGCCAGATGCCTTGTCTAACAGGCTGTCGTCACCTCGGATCATGCATGGCTGAAAGAACATCGATTTCTGACGGAAAGCATCGCGCGCTCCAGCGGTGGCAGACCGCAATAGTGTTCGGGTTGATTCTGCTTTTCGGTTTTAACCGACCGACCTGGGCACAATCAACCACGGACTCTACGAAGCACGCGGCAACCGACGCGGGCGAAATCCGCGGCCGCATCATTGCGCTTGGGACTGGGCAGGCGATCGCGACTGGCTCGATCAGCGCCCGCGGCGCCACTGATA
>JBOHTC010000125.1:0-12062 GCA_050733495.1 Gemmatimonadaceae bacterium
GGACGTAGGAGTCGTGCTCGCGTAGCAAGAGACTTGGGCTGCCCCGCGTGCGTACGACGATCAGAGCTCCTCGCGCGAAATGCGGGCAACCCGAGGCTCGCAGCGTGTAAGCGAGCTAGACGACGAAGTCCCGATCCCCTCCGACGCACCGGCACCGATGCCGCCTCGCGGCTAAAACGACTAGAGCGCCAAGGAGAGAACCGAGAGAAGACGCTTTGCTTGACCCAACACCCTGCGCCGTCTAAGTTTAGAGGTCTGTACACAAGCCGGCGACGCGTGTCGCCACGAAGGGGGGAAGTAGAATTTGTCGGAAGTGATAATCCATGACGACGAGAACTTTGAGCGCGCGCTCAAGCGCTTCAAAAAGAAGTGCGAAAAAGCGGGCATCCTCTCCGATCTCCGCAAGCACCGTCATTACGAAAAGCCGAGCGAGCGCAGAAAGCGCAAGCTGAATACGGCGATGCGAAAAAACCGCCGCACCCGCCACGCCTAGGGAATGTCTGAGCTCCTCGCCCGACTTCAGGGCGATCTAAACTCGGCAAGAAAATCCCAGGACAAGGCTGGTACGCTGCTCCTCAGCACAGTCCTCTCGGAGATCAAGAACAAGAAGATCGAGCTGAGACGCGATCCGACGGATGCGGACGTGATCGACGTCGTCCGCAAAGCGATCAAGAGAAGACGCGAATCGGCGGAGATGTACACGAAGGGAAACAGGAACGACCTCGCCGACAATGAATCGTCCGAGGCGAAAGCGCTCGAGAAATACCTCCCGGCGCAAGTCAGTGATGAAGAGCTACGCACGGCAGTGCGCGCCGCTATCGCTGGCGGCGCGACCCAGATCGGGGCCGTCATGGGCAAAGTGCTTCCACAGTTCAAAGGTCGAGCGGAAGGCGGAACGATCAACGCCATCGCCCGCGAGGAGCTGAGCAAGCAGGGGTGAAAAAGTTGTCCACGAGAAACACAAAACCCGGGCGTGCGAAAGTCTTCGCAAGCTCGGGTTTTGCCATTTTGGTGTATCAGCAGAAATGAATTCGCACGCGCTCCACTCAGGACGCATGAAGTTACAAGCGTTCCAGTCCACGTTCTCTCGGCGCGCATGAACTCGCACGCGCTCAACGTCATAGAGTTCCCGCGAACGCTTGCTCTCGTGGCTGAGAGGGCAACGTCCGCGCTGGGCGCCGAGCGCGTCAGAGAGCTTAGGTCGCTCACCGATCGCGCTGAAATCGAAAGAGAACACGCACGGGTCGCAGTCGTGAAATCCCTCATCTCCGCCGAAGATCCGTGGAGTCTCCAGGCAGTGCCGGATGCGCGCGCGGCTCTAACGCGTCTTCGGGTTGCGGGCGCATCGCTTGCCCCTCCGGATCTCTCGGTGCTTGGCGCACTGCTCAGGAGCTCACGACTCACGCGCGAATCCCTGCGTGGCGAGAAAGCATCAGCGATCGCGACGGCGGTATTGAAAGAGCAGCTCGATGGGCTGATCTCGAACAAGGCTATCGAAGAAGCGATTGCAAAGGTCATCGACGAAGAGGGCGGCGTAAGCGACAACGCGTCACCGGAGCTGCGACGAATTCGTCGCGAGCTCAAAGGTTCCAGCGGCGAGCTCGTCAAGCTGCTCGAGAGAGCTATGGCAAAGCTCGAGGCGCATCAGCGAGTCGCCGACATGTCGGTCACTGTGCGAAATGGCCGATTCGTCATCCCCGTTCGTCGCGAGGCGCTTGGCGCCGTGGGCGGTATCGTCCACGATTCCTCTCAGACTGGTGGAACGCTCTTCGTTGAGCCGCCGGCTGCGGTCGAGGCAGGGAACAGGATTCGTGAGCTCCAGAGCGAGGAGATCGAGGAAATCGAACGAATTCTCGCCGAGCTGACGGAGAAAATTCGTCCGCATCGTGAGTCACTTACCGAGAGTCTCGAGGCTCTGATCGTTCTGGACTCGCTCGTCGCTCGCGCCCGGTATGCGATAGAGTTTCGCTGTGCGCCGGCGGATCTCTCGGAGTCGACCAACGGCTTTGCTATCGCGGACGGGCGTCATCCACTTCTCGTGGCTCAGGGAATCGACGTCGTCCCATTCAGTCTGGAGATGTCGGAGACCGAGCGGACGCTCCTCATCTCGGGTCCGAACACCGGTGGCAAGACCGTCCTTCTGAAAGCGCTCGGACTTTTTTCCGCGTTGGTCCAGTCGGGAATTCCGGCGCCAGTAGCGGCGGGTTCAAGGATCGCGATCTTCGACGACATCTATGCGGACGTCGGAGACGAGCAGTCGATCATGGCCAGCCTCTCGACCTTCAGCGCCCACCTCAGAAATCTCGTCGAGGTCCTAAACTCCGCGAGCGCACACTCCCTCGTTTTGATCGACGAGCTCGGCTCTGGGACCGATCCCGTCGAAGGAGCGGCATTGGGTGGCGCAATTCTCGAGGCGCTCACCGCGCGCGGCACGCTGACTGTCGCTACCACCCACCTCGGCGCGCTCAAGGAGCTGGCGACTGAGGTCGATGGCGTCGTAAACGCGTCGCTTCAATTCGACCCTGTCGCTCTTGCTCCCACTTACAGACTGACCAAGGGCATTCCCGGACGGTCGTACGGAATCAGTATTGCTCGCCGGTTGAATCTTCCCGAGGAGATTCTCGATCGTGCTGAGAAACGGATTCCCACCGACGAGCGCAGGGTGACCGCACTTCTCGCAGAGCTCGAGGCGCGCGAGAAAGCGCTGACCGCGAACGAGCGAGAAACCGGAGAGATTGCGGAAGATGCAAAAACACGCGCCCGCCGAGTCGCGGAGCGCGAGCGGAAAGTCTTGGAGCGGGAGCGCGAAGTCGAGCGCGCGTCACGCCAGGAGGCAAGGCGATATCTTCTCGAAGCCCGGGCGGATGTCGAGCGCGCAATCCGAGAGCTCAGGACTGCGTCGGACGCAGGCGAGGAGGCAGCGCGTGATGCCAGAAAGCGCGTCGAGCAGCTCGCGAGCGAGCAGGGACGCGAGCTCGATCGTCTCGAGCGAGGCACTGAGTCTGGAGGCGAGAGTGAAGACGCCGAGATCAGCGTCGGAGACTTTGTCGAAGTGGAGACGCTCGGCGGCAAAATCGGTCGCGTCCTGGAGGTGCGTGATGGCGAGGCAGTGGTGGCCGTAGGTGTCATGAAAGTGGCGGTTCCGCGGCGCTCGCTCAGAATGTCCACCGCCGACGCTGCCACGCCTCAGGTTGCGGTCGCTGTGCGCGGAGATCTTCCCGAAGTGCACGCGCCGAGCGAAATAGATCTACGGGGAATGCGCGTCGGCGAGGTGGAGGACATTGTCATGCAGGCTGTCGATGCCGCGGTGCGAGCGGATCTGAAGAGCATTCGGATCATTCACGGAAAGGGTACTGGCGCATTGCGCGATCGGGTGGCGGAGATGCTCCGGAAGGAGTCTCGCGTGTCGAATTTTCGTCTTGGGGCGTGGAACGAAGGAGGAGCGGGCGTAACGGTGGTAGAGCTCAAGTGATTCCCGATGATACGGTGGAACAGGTTCGCGACGCCGCCGACATAGTGCAGGTGATCGGCGAGTATGTGAACCTCAAGCGGGCTGGCACTGATTTCAGAGGTCCGTGCCCGTTTCATCAGGGAACGCATCGCAACTTTTCGGTCTCGCCGAAAAAGCGCATGTACTACTGCTTCGTCTGCCACGAGGGCGGCGACGTGTTCCGGTTTTTGCAGAAGCGACTCGGCGTGGAGTGGCCGGCCGCTGTCAAAATGGTGGGTGAGAAGTCGGGGATCGAAGTCCGCGAGGTTGACACTCGTCGCGAAGGTCCCGATCCCAGAGAGCCGCACTGGGAAGTGAACGCGACCGCCGCCGCGTACTTTCAGAAAATCCTCTGGGATGATCCGATCGGCCAACAGGCGCGCGACTATCTCTCACAACGTGAAATCGCACGCGACGTGGCCGAGCAGTTTGGAATCGGCTTCGCTCCGCGCGAGATCGGGCTCCTCAGGAATTACATGGGAACGCTCGGTTTCGACGAGAAGCGTCTGCTTGAATCGGGTTTACTCGCCGCCGGCGACGACGGAAGCGAACCGCGTCCTCGGTTTCGCGGGCGGCTGATGTTTCCGATTCTCGACTCAATGGGCCGCAACATTGGATTCGGTGGTCGCGTACTCGGTGAGGGAGAGCCCAAATATCTGAACTCTCCGGAATCTCCCGTGTTCTCGAAGGGCAAAACTCTGTACGGATTGAGCTGGGCGAAAAACGATATCAGGCGTGAGGACCAGGTGCTGGTCGTCGAGGGGTATTTCGACGTGCTTCGACTCATGGCCGCGGGAGTGACCACTGTTATCGCACCGCTCGGGACTGCGCTCACTGACGCCCAGGCGGCAATGCTGAGGAAGCTGACGAAGAACGTGTTTCTCCTCTATGACAGCGACAAACCCGGACTCAAGGCAACGTTCCGCTCGGGTGACGAGCTGTTGAAGCAGGGAGTATCCGTTCGGGTCGTCACGCTTCCTGACGGCGAAGATCCTGATACGTTCGTGAAAAATCACGGCGCCGCCGGACTCACCGCGCGGTTGCGCGACGCGATCGATGTCTTCGACAGAAAGATCCAGCTACTGGAGCGCGCGGGAATGTTCGCCGAGCTGCAAAAGAAGCGGCGTGCACTGGATAGACTTCTGCCGAGCATCCGTGCTACCTCCGACGAAATCATGCGTGATCTGTACCTGTCCCGCGCCAGCGAAGTGAGCGGCGTGGCCAGGGAAGTGCTCGAGCGCGAGCTGAGTGGGCGGATCTCTCCGCTGCGTAGTGGCGCGGCGGGCACGCCAACCGCGTCGGGAGCCGTGGGGCCGCGGATCTCGCCGGCGGCGAGGGTTCGCCGCGGTGAACGCCGGGCGCAACACGGACAGCGTGGCGCGTCGGCGGAGCGGGAGCTGGTAAGAGCTATGCTTACGGTTCGATCACGCGTCGAGCAGATCGCCGAGAAAGTGGGCGAGGAGATTTTTCGCGATCCAGTTTACCGCACGATCTACAAGGCTCTCATTGTGGGCGCCCCGGACGCGACGATCGAGGATCTTTCCGCTGCTCTCGACGAAGAATCCATCGGTGTGGTCGAAGACATCCTCGCTGAGGGCACGGTCGAACTTGATCCCGAGCGCACGATTAGCGACAGTCTCGCTACGCTGCGCGCCCGGGATCTCGATCTGAGAGCCGCGGAGCTGGACAGGATCATTCCGCTCGCGGACGGAACGCAGAAGGATAAACTGATCGAGGAAAAGACGGCTATCAGAAATGAGCTGAAGGCGACAGGGAAGAACTATTTCAAGAAGTACAGACGCTCGGGGGCACGATGACTACACGGAGACCAAATGCAACAGGAAGTTGAAGCGCTGCTGGAGCTGCAACAGGACGATCTGAAGATCAGGGAAATCGAGAATGAGATTCGCGCGCTGGACCCACAGCTCGCCGAGCTCGACAAAAGGAAGGACCAGGCGGCGGCGGCGCTCACACGCGCGCAGACGATGGTGCAGGCGGAGGAAAAGAAGCAGCGGGAGCTCCAGAGCAGGTTATCTCAACACAAGCAGATACAGGAGCGAAACCTCCACCAGCTCGAGGACGTGAAAAAAATGCGCGAAGCCACGGCAGCGACCGCGCAGGTGGAATCGACCCGGAGATTGATGGCGGAAGACGAAAGCGAGCTTGCGATCTTAGGACGGCGGATATCGGACATGCATGCGAGTGTCACTGCGTCGGAGCGCATGCTCGCGTCGGTGGAGCAGGAGCAAGCGGAAACGCGGCCCGAGATAGAATCCAAGCGCGCCATACTGCAGACGCAGCTCGACGCAGCCAGCAAGGACAGGGACGGCCGCGCCCGCGCGGTATCGCGGCCCATGCTCGGCAAATACGACCGCATAAGAGGCAAGCGGCCGCAGGCTCTCTACGCGTTGCGCGGGGGCTCGTGCGGCAACTGCGACACCGCCGTTCCACTGCAGCGACGCAATCTGATGGCCGGTACAGGTCAGATCGAAGTTTGCGAAGCTTGCGGCGTTCTCCTCTACGCCGAGGCCGTGTGAACGCAGTAGCGTCGGCACGGTGGCTACTTCCAACGCCTCCCGACGAGAAGGCAGTGAGGGAACTCGCTAAGGCGCTTTCGCTGCCCGAGATCGTCTGCAGGCTTCTCCTCATTCGCGGCTACGTGAGCGCCGAAGACGCAAAGCTGTTCCTGCGACCAAAGCTCGATCGCCTCCACGATCCCCTCGATTTTCTCTCGATGGACAAAGCTGTCGATCGCCTCGCACGCGCCGTGGGCGATCAGGAGCTTGTCTTCATCCACGGTGACTACGATGTCGACGGTATTTGCTCGACGACGCTGCTCACCCGAACGATCCGCGAACTTGGCGGCAAGGCGATTCCCTTCATACCGCGTCGCATCGAGGACGGCTATGACCTGAGTGACGCAGGTGTCGACGCCGCCATCGCCGCGGGCGCGCACGTCGTCGTGACTTGTGACTGCGGGACGAGCGCAGTTTCGCCGGTTGCGCGCCTGTGCAAAGCGGGCATCGACGTCATTGTCACCGACCATCACCTCCCGGGCGGAGCGCAGCTTCCCGATTGCCTGTCGATCCTTAACCCGAAGCGCGACGGTTGTGGATACCCCGATAAGGATCTCGCCGCAGTCGGCGTCGCGTTCAAGCTCGCGCTGGCGCTCGCGCGAAAACTCGAGAAGAACCCGAACTTCATTTGGGGAATGCTCGACCTCGTCGCTCTCGCGACAGTCGCCGACGTCGCTCCACTGCGCGGAGAGAATCGCGTCTTCGTTCGTTATGGTCTCAGGATGCTTTCCGAGACGCACAACATCGGGATGCGCGCGCTGATAAGAGCCGCCGGGTTGTCCGGGAAGCCACTGACCGCGGGACGCATCGGATTCATTCTCGCGCCGCGGCTCAATGCCGCGGGAAGACTGGGTCACGCGCTGCGAGGTGTCGAGCTACTGCTCAGCGAGGACGAGCATCAAGCGAACGCGATCGCACGCGAGCTGGAGGAGCTAAACAACCGTCGTCAGGAGCTGGACCACGCGACGCTGGAGGAAGCGCGGGAGAAAGTCCTTCAGATGGACCTGGACCAGACCTTTGGGATTGTGCTCGCGGATGAGACGTGGCATCCCGGCGTCATTGGAATCGTTGCGTCGCGGCTCGTCGAGGAATTCGGACGGCCGACCGTGCTTATCGCTCTGTCAGGAGCACAGGGTAAGGGATCCGGAAGATCGATCTCGAAGTTCGATCTACACGCCGCGCTTGGTGAGTCGCGAGATCTGCTGCTGCGGTTCGGTGGACACCGTGCGGCAGCGGGTGTGACGATCGCGCGGGAGAGAGTCGACGATTTCGCGACGAGATTCAACGATGTAGCCCGATCGCTGTTGACGCCCGAAGATCTTGTGCCGGAAATCCGAGTGGACCTCGAAGTCAGCATCGACGGGATC
The DNA here is from genome assembly GCA_050733495.1 of Gemmatimonadaceae bacterium. Lineage (GTDB taxonomy): Bacteria > Gemmatimonadota > Gemmatimonadetes > Gemmatimonadales > Gemmatimonadaceae > UBA4720. The sequence continues at coordinate 7,434 of JBOHTC010000125.1, forward strand.
GATGAGCGACTCGAGTCGCTCTTCCGGCACTTCGAGCCTTTTGGAATCGGGAATCCATCGCCGGTGCTGCTAGCGCGGAACGTCACATTGGCGAAACCGCCGCGGCTGGTGGGCAAGGATGGTCTCAAGCTCGTTCTCGACACCGGCACTGGATCCCTCGAAGCTCTCGGCTGGGGGCTCGCATCGCGCGCGGGAGAGTTCGAGGCTGGCGCAAAGGTCGACGTCGCGTTTCGACTGGAGAGAGATGAATACAAAGGGGAGAGCTACCTCCAGGCACGCATCGCGGACGTTCGGCATTCCGAAACTGCGGAGTGAGGACTAAGTGCTCCGGATTGCGGAGTAAGTGCTCCGGATTGCGGACTAAGTGCTTCGGAGGGAGGGCTAACTGATACTCCGAACTGCTGACTGACTGCGGATTGGGAAACTAACTGCGAGATACGAACTAGAAGCTGCGAACTGCGGATTACGGAACGGGCAACAACAATGCGCGCGTTGCAGGGTTTCGCTTTCATTCTTGGTTTTTCACAGGCTGACCGCTAGTAGCGATTAGCCTTTATCTGGCTGGCTACATCGAGCTTTGTTAGAAGTACGACGGCGGTTATCCGCAGTTCGAAGTATCGGTGCGTCCGCAGTCCGTAGTTCGCAGCTCCTAGTTCGGATTTCGGAGTGAGTACCCCAATCCGCAATCAGTCAGCAGTTCGGAATAGCAGTTAGTCCGCAGTCCTCAATCAGTCCGCAATCAGCAATGCCGTTGGTCCTCGGCCCTCGGTCTGTCCTGGAACGATCCTCTCTCCCCCCAACTATAAGATGCATGCGCTCCATTTGTCCTCTCCTCCTTGCGGCTTTCACCCTGACAGCGAGTTGCGCTTTTCCAGTCACCGAAACCGCGCGGGGAGCGTCGCCGACGTATTCCTCGACGGACGCGTTTGGGGCCGCCGAATCCCGAATCTTCGACTTGATCAATGCGCAGCGCCGGGGGGCGGGCTTGGCGCCACTCGTCTACAACGCGCAACTCGACCAAATGGCGAAGATCCAGTCGCTGCAGATGGCGCAATTCCAGAAAATGGCGCACGTCCTTCCCGAGGCAGAGTTGCCGACGCTGACCGATCGCGCACAGCGAGCCGGTTACCCTTACGGGCGCATAGCGGAAAACGTCGCGCTCGGTTACCCGACCGCCGAGTCGGTGGTCGATGGCTGGATGGCATCGAAAGGGCATCGCGCGAACATCCTTAATCGGGACGTTCTCGAGACCGGAATCGGTATCGCGCGCTCCAAAGCCGGGGGACTCTACTACTGCCAGGTTTTCGGGCGCCAATCGAGGTCGTTGTAGTCCAATCCGTGCAACCAACCCCCAGAATGGAGCCCGTTTCCACAACGTAAGGCGTTAGCTCTCAAGAGCTTACGATTCTCTTGCGGATGAGGTCGTCAATTGTGACCTTCATGTCCCCTCGACAGTCCTTCGGGCATGAGCCGACTCACGTTTGCAGCATCGCTGCTGGTCGCAATCCCATGCTCATCCCTCGCACAGCAGTCACTGGCCTCTCTCACTTCGACGGACACTGGTCCGTCGACGGAAGCGATCTTTGAGACCAAGGACGCCGCTGCTCTGACCGTCGGCCTCTCGCCCCTGTCGAAGAGCACCGTCGGCAAGAACGAGCGCGAGCTCCGGATCTGGTACTCGACCTTCGGCAATCCGCAGTACCTGGTCATCATCCACCAGAAAGGATCGGCTACCACCGGCCGCCTCCTCCTGTGGTGGGACCAATACTATGAGACGTCCCCGGACGCCGCCGACAAGCGTGTCGACAATTTCGTCCGCGCCGGCTACGACTGCGGTCCAGTTTCAAAGCGCGATTCCCACTTTGGCGAGGATCGTTGGGTGAGCTCGGTTTGCGAGGCTAACCTCAAAGGATCTCCCGACTGGAAGGCCATACTTTCCGAAGCTGAGGCGCATGCCCTTCCGCAAAGTACGGCGGCCGCAGACTCCGAGGATGCGAGCGACGACCAAAGCTGGGGAATCACCATCGAACGGAAATCAGGCGTGAGCTATGGGCTGTCGCACTACCACACCGCCCTGACCTTCGGCGCCCCAGAGCCCGGCCGCGGACCGAAGATCGAGGACATGGTTAACGCGCTCGCCGCAACTGCGAAGCGCCAACCCACGCTCGCGCGGCACTAGCGCTGCTCGCTGCGCTAGTCGCGCAGCTGTTCCAAACTCTTGTACAGCTCCAACGCCTGCGGATTCGCGAGCGCTTCGGTGTTTTTCACCTGGCGGCCGTGGATCACCTCCCTCACGGCCAGCTCGCTGATCTTTCCGCTGATGGTGCGTGGAATGTCTTCGACCTGAATGATTTTCTTCGGCACGTGAAGCGGCGTCGTGTTCTCACGCAGACGCGAGATAATCTTTTCGCCGAGCGTTTCGTCCAGAGTAAGTCCCGGCTGAAGTCTGACGAAAAGCACTATCCTGACGTCGCCTGGCGATCCGCCGTCGATTTCCTGCCCCACCGCGACGCTTTCCAGAACCTCAGGGAGCTGCTCGACCTGCCTGTAGATCTCCGCCGTTCCGATGCGCACTCCGCCGGGATTCAGCGTCGCATCACTCCGGCCATAAATTACGTACCCGCGATTTCTCGTAATCTCCGCCCAGTCGCCGTGGCGCCACACACCGGGGAAGTAGTCGAAGTACGCCGCTTTGTATTTCGATCCGTCTGGATCGTCCCAGAAGCCTATCGGCATGCTCGGAAACGGTCTCGTGCATACGAGCTCGCCTGGAATCAGCCTCACCGGCCGGCCACGATCGTCGAAGACATCGACGGCCATGCCCAGCCCCGGCGTCTGGATCTCACCGCGGTACACCGGCAAAATCGGATTACCAAGCACGAAGCACGAGATGATGTCGCTGCCCCCGCTGATGCTGGCCAGGTGGACGTCGGTCTTGATCTTCGTGTAGACGTAATCGAAGCTGTGGTCGGCGAGGGGGCTGCCCGTAGAAAGAATCGCCTTGAGTTTTGACAGGTCGAATTTCTTTTTTGGCACCGCGCCCGACTTCTCGAGCAGCGCGAGATACTTCGCATTAGTCCCGAACACGGTGACACCCTCAGCGACCGCCATCTCCCAGAGGATGTCTGAACTCGGCGCGAGCGGGGCGCCGTCATAGAGGACGACCTTGACCCCTACCGACAGCGAGCTCACCAGCCAGTTCCACATCATCCACCCGCACGTCGTGTAGTAGAAGATGCAGTCTTCACGCTTGAGATCAGTGTGCAGGATCAGCTCTTTCAGATGCTGCAGCAGCGTACCGCCGGCGCTGTGGACCATGCATTTGGGAAGTCCGGTGGTGCCCGACGAATACATGATGTAAAGCGGGTGGTCGAAGCCGAAACGCTCGAACTCCATATTCTTGAGCTGCGCTTCCACCGAGGGCGCTTCGGCTTTGAACGGCTCGGGCGGCGTCTTCAGGATGATGGCTTCCGCCGGAGTTTTCTTCACCCCACTCGAAGGCGTCTGTCGAGCGGCGACCGCCGTCAGCTGCGCGGCAATGAAACGCGACCAGAGCGTGCCCTTCCGCACTCCGTCGAGGTCGGGCATCAGCTTTCGATACGGAGTGACGACGACGTGCTCGAGCGTCGGAATCCTGAATGCGATTTGCCGCAGCCGCGGCATGAGGTCGATTTCCTTGCCGTTGTACAGATAGCCGTCGGCGGCGAAAAGAATCTTCGGCGCGATTTGCCCAAAACGATCCATGACGCCCTGCGCACCGAAATCCGGTGAGCACGACGACCAGATTGCACCGAGCGAGGCGGTGGCAAGCATCGCGATCACAGCTTCTGGAATGTTGGGGAGCCAGCCGGCGATGCGATCGCCCGGCTCGACACCGGCGGCTTTTAGTGCTAGCGAAAGTGTGCCGACGGCCTCGCGCAGTTCCCGATATGTGAGAGTGCGCTGGTGTCCCTCTTCAGTCCACGAAGCCAGCGCCGGCATCTCGTCGCTGAAGCGCAGAAGGTTCTCGGCAAAGTTGAGACTGGCGTCGGGAAACCAGCGCGGGCCCCTCTCGGCATCCGGCGGACCCATGTTGTCGAGCCCCACTCCAACGCGCTCGGCACCTCCGCCTGTGCCACGATGACCGATGATACCGCAGAATCGCCACGCCAGAGACCAGAACCGCTCTGGGTTCGCGACCGACCACTCGTGGAGCTGCCAGTACGAATCGGCGGAGTAATCCGGCACGGGCGGACCGCCGCGCTCCTCTACGTAACGGAGGAACTCGGTCATGTTCGCCTTGATGACGCGCTCGGGCGAAGGGGTCCAGAGCGCCTCGCTCATGTCTGGTTCAACTCAGCTCGTTGGTGGATTGAACTGTGCGTGCTGTCCCTGCAGCCACGACTTGTGGTAGTCCTTGTCTTCGATTTTTAGCGCCTGCTTTGCGACTTTGAGCGGCCGAAAGCTGTCCATCATCACCGCGAGCTCGTCGGTGTACTTGGCTCCGATGCTCGCCTCGGCGCGTCCTGGATGCGGGCCATGCGGAATTCCATCCGGATGGTGAGTGATGCTTCCAAACTCGATTCCCTTCCGGCTCATGAACTCACTCGAAGCGTAGTACAGCACTTCGTCCGAATCGACGTTGCTGTG
>JBOHTC010000126.1:0-3007 GCA_050733495.1 Gemmatimonadaceae bacterium
GTGTTACTAGCAACGTTCGATGAACGCGATTACATCATCAGAGGCTAACAGAAAGTGTTACCAATCCTGCTGGACTACTTCGTTACCCATCATCCCGGCTGCTCAGCGCAACGGCTATGATCACGCAGTTTGCTCGTCCGGTCGGAACGAGGCGTCACGTCCGATCCGCGCTCGTCTGCCAACAATCCAACCCCAGATAAGTGTCAATGTGGTTCCCGCATACTCCCCGATCGCCTGCGCGTGCGTCGGATCCCAACCAGGGGGCGAAGGCAGCCCACCGGGAAGCGGGTCTCCAACTAACGCCAGATCGAGAAGCGAAAGGAGCGCGTTCACTGCAAATGCCGCAGCGATCGCTAATCCGATCCCTCGCCACAGGCGGCGCCGTCGGGAGCCGATCCAATAGCCAGCCGCGCCAAAGAGGAACCACTGAAGAATGACCAAGATCGTCGATAGGGGTGCGAGCCAGGGCGCGGCCAGCAACGCCGAAGTGACCACATACGCGACGAGAGGAACAGAAGTGATCACCTGATGTCGGCGTATGTCTTCCGTTGGAATTGTTGACTCCAGGAACAACCCGTAATTCGGAACAGTGATGTATAGCCCGAGTGCGTAGCCGAGAACCCAGCGGATCAACGTACCTGGGTGACCGGCGTCGATACTCACGCGGATAATCCAGGAGACGGCGACGCCCCACATGAGTACCAAGAACCAGAGCACGGCCCCGGTTTCGCGGTAGAAGACGCGGCGCGAAGCAATCCAGCCTAGTCGGCGCCCAAGGTACATGGTAGCCAGCATCACCAACGCGAAGCGCATTGAGCCTCCCGGCTCATGATCGCAATTTGCTAACGCCGTTTTCAGCTACCAGCTCATTGCTCCCTGCCATTTGCGACGCAGGTTCGGCCTCCTTCCGCGAGAGCCGGCAGTGCGTGCCTGCCTGACGATTAGACCCTGCAAGGGAGGCAGGAACTACAAGAGGAGCTGAGAGACCGTGAGGGCGTTTACTCTCTAACCGCCTCAGAGATCAGGTCACTCCAGATGTCATCCAGAGTGGTGACGCCGAACACGGCCTCCGTGTACCCTACCTCCCGCAACCGGTTTCGAACACCCATGCCGAACGGCATATGGAACTCTACGGCCCACTTCTCGAGTCCTTTGCGCTTTATGTCCGCCAAGATCCCTGCGCGCGTCGCAGACGGTATCTCTTGCCGCAGAAAAGCAATTGCAGATTCTCGCGCGGAGTCGCGCTCGGGCACAACCCTCACAGGCCCAAGCATTTCGTCGGCGATCGCGGAACGCGCCCCGTCTATAATGAAAACCTTTACGGCAGCTTGCAGCCCTTCGAGTGATGCGCGAAACACCTGAGAGGCATGATCGGCTGTGACTACGTCGCGAATCCCGCCGAGCTCTCGAATAACCAGTTCAAGAGCGTCTTTCGCATCCAGAAGTTCTCGCCGCTGATGCTCATCTGACTCGCCTCGAAGCCGTGCGCGCAAATTATCGTAGTCGGATTGATACAATGCGAGTAACCGGCGCGCAACAACAGGGATTGAATCTGGAATTGGTTCACTCCTTAGCCGCGGATATGACGTGTTTTCGTCGGCCTAACGCCCAAGTTCAGTTGCAAGCACACTATCATGATTGCGGCGTAGCCGCATCCGAAAAGTGCTTGTCAACTGCAACGTTTGTTAGACAGCAGCGGGTACAGTCCGGGTACATAGGTAACAGAGTAGTCCAGGAACATGGGTAACACTCCTTCTAAACTGCATGGCCAAGCCTTGTTCTGCGAGGATGGCCGATGCCTTGGTTGGAGACTGCACCTGTGGAAGAGAGAAACCGATTTATTGGCGACGCACTGAGCGATCGTTTTACGATGTCTGAGCTGTGTGCTCGATACAGCGTCAGTCGTCGCATCGGCTACAAGTGGCTCGCACGTTACGAAGAGGAAGGTCGACGTGGGCTGCGCGATCGGAGCCGGGCGCCGCACCATTGTCCGCACCGCATTGATGGCGAGCTCCAGGAGCTCATATGCGATTTCCGGCGCGAGCATCCCTTCTGGGGAGCACGAAAGCTTCTGCGTGTTCTCGCCACGCGACATCCCGGTGTGAAGCACTGGCCGGCTCCGAGCACCGCTGCAGATCTGCTTGCGCGCCGCGGGCTGGTGATGAAGCGGCGTCGACGTCGCCCACACCACCATCCTCGGGTCGTAGCACCCACGACCGAAGCTCCAAACGATCTATGGACCGCCGATTTCAAGGGCGAATTCCGAACGGGCGACGGGAGCTACTGCTATCCGCTCACCATTGCCGACCAGCACACGCGCTTCCTGCTCACCTGCCATGGGCTTCTATCCACCCAGACAGTCACCGCACGACCTCTGTTCGAGAAAGCCTTCCGCGAGTACGGACTCCCGCGTGCGATCCGGACCGACAACGGCGTCCCGTTCGCGACCCAGGCCATTCACGGGCTCTCATATCTCAACGTCTGGTGGATGCGCCTGGGAATTCAGCATCAACGCATCCTTCCCGGACGACCGGACCAGAACGGCGCGCACGAGCGAATGCACCGCACCATGAAACGCGAGGCCATCCGGCCGGTTAAGCAGACCTGTGCTGCGCAGCAGAAGGTGTTTGATCGTTTTCGGGAGGAGTACAACACCGTGCGTCCTCATGAGCGGCTGAATCAGGACACACCAGCATCCCACTACACCGCATCGCGCCGCCCTTACCGGACCCGCATGCCACCGCTCGAGTATCCGGGCCACTTCCTAGTGAAGAAGGTCACCACCGGCGGTACCTTCCGCCTGCAACACAAGCTCCTCTACGTCGCCAACTCGCTCGTCGATCAATACATCGGCTTGGAAGAAACCGAGGACGGCGTCTGGTCCATCTACTTCAACACCGTACTCATTGCCACTCTGAATGAGCGCGATTACATCATTCGTGGGTAACCCCCAAAGTGTTACCCATGTTGCTGGACTATTGTGTTACCGATCTTCCCGGCTGCGCAG
>JBOHTC010000127.1:0-4004 GCA_050733495.1 Gemmatimonadaceae bacterium
GTATATCCCTGGTGGAATATAAACATCGATGCGCCCGCCGGGAACACTGACTTCGGTCAATGCATCTGGGTACGTTGCCTCAATATCCGCCTCACTGAGCGTGTGGGCCAGTACACCGTAAGCACGCGCAGTGATCTCGATCCCACGTTGGACCGCTTTTGCGATGAAATCCGAAAGCGGCGTATTGCCCGCAGGGTCTCGCAGGTCCACAGGATCGGCATTTGCGTAGAGGTACTTATGGAGCGAGGCAGGGTCTGAGACATTGCCCTCGTAGGAGTCCATGCTCCAGAACCGGCCCGTACTCACGCTCAGGTAGCGGGCGCGGTTGTAGTAGAGGTTGAGGTCGGGGTCGAACTGTTCGCCGGCGAAGAGGTAGTTGTTCAGCGTGGGCGTCGATAGTCTTGTGCTGGAGTGGATCAAGTTGCCGAAGGCGTCGTAGTCGTAGGTGTCGGTGACGTTGCCGTTCGGGTCGGTCAGGGCGCGCACGCTGCCGTGGCCGTCGTAGACGTATTTAGTTCGAGTGCGGGGCTCAGTCATGATGCTGTCCTCGTTGGTTGCAGAAGCTCGACAAGCTCTCGCAGTCGTCCGCACAAGGTCAGCACCGGCCCCGATACTACTCTCTAGGCACCAAAGTGCCAAGTACCAGGCTAGTTTTTGTTTTCGAGGCGTCTTTCGGGCGCAGCGATCCATCACCGAAGTTTTGGTGAGGAGGATGGGCTGGTTGTGATGAATGATTTACGGCAGCGGATAGCAGCTATCCGCTGCCGTAAATCGCGCGGGCTTTCTGGAAAGGCAGCGGTCCCGCCACGAGCAAATGCTTGACGGTGTTGAGCAGTGTGCTGATCGGATGGCGCGCAGCGGCGGCGCGGAGATCGTCCGCAGTGACATGTAAATAGATCTGCGTGCTGGTGATCAGGCGGTGACCGAGCAGATCTCGAATGGTCACCAGGCCGACTCCGGCGCGCACCAGATGCGTTGCGAAGGTGTGCCGCATCCGATGTGGTGAGAGAGGAAAACCGACGCGACTGCGTTGCCCCCAGGTGCGCACGCGTTCGTAGACGCTGCCGCGTGATAGCAGGCGCCCGAATCGTGATCGAAAGAATGGCGCCGCGGGAAGCGCCGGACCGCGAGCTTGCACATAGATCCGCAGCACCTCAGCGAGTTGAGGGTTCAGCGGGATGACGCGCTCGTGGCCGCCTTTACCTTGGACGGTAATCGTCAGTTGGGTCAGATCCACTTGACCGCTGCGCAGCGAAGCACACTCGGAAGCACGAATGCCGGTACCGTAAAGCAACGCGAGCATCGCGCGATCTCGCAGACCGATCACTGTGTCCACCTTGGGCTCCGCCAGCAAACGGCGGACCTGCTCGGAAGAGAGCACCACGGGCAGCTTGCGCGGCGCTGCTTTGATCGACGGGAAGCCGATGAGCGGATTAGCCCGGTGATCGAGATAGCCCATGGCCACCATCGCGCAATAGAACCGGCGCAGCACCACCACGGCACGGTTCACGGCGGAGTCTCTGTTCCCACGCACCTCGCGCAGATATTGCAGATAGGCGAGCACCTCGCGCGCGGTGAGCTGATCCGGAGGGCGATCCGCCAGCGTGACACGCACCCACTCGCGAAACTGCTGCAATGCGTCTTCGTAAGCAGCGAGTGTCAGCGGACGCAAGCCACGCGCAACGCAGTGGGTGCGAATGTAGAGCTCGATCCAAAATGACCATTTCATGAACAGCCTCCGATCGGCAGGGTACGCACAGCGGCTTGCGGCCGCTCTGGCAGGACATGCAGGTAGACACCGGTCTCCTGCGGACTGCGATGTCCCATCAGCGAGGCGATGACGGCGAGATCCACACCGCGATCCATCAAGTGAGTTGCAAAACTGTGGCGGAGCGTTCGGGGCGTAACGTCGGACCGTAGACCTGCGCGTGCCGCAGCAGCCGTCACTACCTCACACACATCGCGAGCACTCAGGCGCCGCTTACGAATGCTGGTTCGAAACAGGGGCCCGCGTTTTCCATGCTCCAGCAGATAGGCGAGCAGCTCGGTGTAGAGTGCCTCGGGAATGGGAACCGCGCGTGGTCGATCGCCCTTGGCTTTAACAACCACGAGTTCACGGCGCTCGCGGTTAACGTGCGCAACATCCAGCGCGCACAGTTCGCTGGTACGCAGCCCACAACCGTAAAGCAGCAAAATTATCAGGCGGTCGCGTCTTGCCGTGGGCCCAGGCGCGGCTGTGGCTTGCACCAGTCGTTCGGCCTCTTCGAAGTTCAGCGATTTTGGCACCGTACGCCGCACCGCATGTTGCAGACTAAATCCGTCGAGCACGTTGCGTTCGGCGCGGCCACTGCGCCAGGCGTAATCGAGCAGTCCTCGCACGTGGCTGAGATACTTCGCCAGGCTGCTTTCGGTGCAACCGCACTGCCGCTCGGCCTCCAGCCAATGTAAATAATCTTCCAGCGAGAAATGCCACAACTCCACGCCGGGGCGCACTCCTTCCATCTGAGTCGTCACACGGCGCAGCGTGCAACGTACGTCCACAATCGTTCGCGGCGCCTTGCGCCCAACTTTATCGAGGTAACTTAAATAGCCTTCAATCAACGGAGCCATCGTGGCGGTAGGAGCTTTGTTCATGCGCTCACCCGTTGTGGTGCCAACCAATCGTTGAGGGGATGAAGGGTCATCGCCGCGCGGCGCTGAGGATCGGCGATGTGCACATAGCGCACGGTGGTCGAAATGACGCAATGCCCGAGGATGCGCTGCACCTCGGCCAGGTGCACGCCGGCCTCTAGCAGATCGGACGCACAGCTATGCCGAAACTGATGCAGACTGTGGATCGGCACTTGTGCGCGGCGCGAGATCGAGTGGATCCCGTTGCTGATCGCACCTCCGGTGAGACGCTTTCCACTGCGGCTCACCAACAAAGCGCACTCACCGCACAAGCCAGTCTCTTCTAGTTGGTTGTGGCGAAGCGGCAGATACGCTTCGAGACACCGAACCACCATCTCCGGCAACGGCACACAGCGCTCGTGTCCAGTCTTGCGGCCATCGATGCGCAAGGTTCCTTCCGTGCGGTCAAACGCATCGAGGTTCAGCCGCTCCAGTTCACCGCGGCGGAGGCCGGTGCCGTACAGCATCGCCAGCACTGTCAGCCATAAATGAGAACTGTATTCACCGTGACGGTTCGCCGCTTCGCGCCACATCGCTTCCATGTGCGCGTGATCAATCCGTTTCGGCAAACGACTGTACGGTGTGACCTTCGGCCCTTTCATCCAGCGCAACGGGTTGATCTTCCACAGACCCTGGCGCACCAGATAGTCGCCAAAGCCTCGCATCGTGCTCAGCGTCGCGTACACGGTCGCCTTGGCACGAAAGCTGGTGCAGTTCGCCATGTAGCGGGTGATCAGCTCGGCATCAATGTGCTCGATGCCAATCCGTGGGCGACGCCCCTTGAGCCAGCGTCCCCAGCGATCCAGCCGTGCCACCGTGTAAGCCACTGACTGTGGGCTGACTCCTCTAGCGCGGTACTCTTCAATGTACGAGTCCAGTAACCGGTCCCATCTCCTCATCGCCGACCTCCCAAACGCTTGGGCCGGCGAGCGTGAGCTCGCCGGCCTAAACGTTATAGAAACAAACAATATGACCTCCAATATGACTTCCTTGGAGGTCGCGATGAGCCCTGAACTGAACTAAAAGCGCCATCAATAGTACTCCCGGACAGTTGGTGCAACACTGAGGTCAGGTGCGAAAGACTGTCACACGCATAGAGCGTGCTGACCGAATTTGGCCGCGTCATCTGGGTCCGCCGCGACAGCGCGTCGTAGCTGAACCCGAAACTGCCCGTCGTAAAGGCCGAAGGCGGCGTCAGTGTCTGCAAGCGATTCAGCGTGTCGTAGATCGTGACGTTGCTGGCCGCGTCCGTGACGACGCCCTACTTGGTGGGAATGGCCCGCTCGTACGGTTTTCGCATGGATGGTCCACTATTCCCCGCAGCCGCCTCGCCC
>JBOHTC010000128.1:0-2520 GCA_050733495.1 Gemmatimonadaceae bacterium
ACGTTATTATCGGGAGGGGACGCTACATAAGCTTCGCGGAGGCGGGACTGCTGTGACAGCTGGCGCGGTGAAGGAGAAGGAGACCATCCCGGCGTGGATCAAGGAGGGCCTTCCGGAGAGGCTCGACCGGACGCTGCTGGCGCGCGCCTATAACTTCAGCGAGCGGGCCCACGAGGGCCAAAAGAGGCTCTCGGGCGAGAATTTCGTCTCCCACTGCGTCGAAGTCGCGAAGATCCTGGTCGACCTCCAGCTCGATACCGTCACCGTAGCGAGCGGCTTGATCCACGATGTCGTCGAAGACACCGACATCACCATCGAGGACATCGAGGCCGAATTCGGGAAGGAAATCGCCGAGATCGTCGATGGTCTCACGAAGATCGGTCATCTGCCCCTCAATTCGTCCCAGGACCGTCAGGTCGAGAACTACCGCAAGCTGCTGCTCTCGATCGCCAAGGACGCCCGAGTGATTCTCATCAAGCTCGCAGACCGCCTTCACAACATGCGGACGCTTGAATTCCTACCCGCCGACCGGCAGAAGCGTATCGCGCAGGAAACCCGGGACCTTTACGCGCCGCTCGCGCACAGATTCGGCATGGCGAAAGTGCGATGGGAGCTGGAGGACCTCGCCTTCAAACACCTCGAGCCGTCGGAATACAAGACGCTCGCCAAAAAGGTCGCGACGCGACGCGCGGAGAGAGAGAAGTCAATCGCCCAGCTCAAGGAGCCACTCGAAAAGCACCTGAAGGCCGCCGGCATCGCGAGCGTGGAAGTAAGCGGCCGGCCGAAGCATCTCTGGTCGATCGCCAAGAAGATGAAAAAGTGGGACAAGCCGTACGAGGAGATCTACGACCTCCTCGCAGTGCGCGTCACCGTAAACACGGTGCCGGATTGCTACCACGCGCTCGGCGTCATTCACGATCAGTTCACTCCGCTCCAGGAGCGGATCAAAGACTACATCGCTCAGCCGAAATCGAACGGATATCAGTCGCTCCACACCACCGTCTTCGGTCCCAACAAGCAGCTGTTCGAGATCCAGATTCGAACCCGCGAGATGCACCGCACCGCCGAATACGGAATCGCGGCACACTGGAGATTCAAGGAGGAGTCGAAGAGCGCCGACGAGCTCGACCGCGCGCTCCAGTGGTTCCGGCAGGTGCTGGAGCTACAGCTCGATGCAAAGACGCCGGACGAATTCCTCGAGTTCCTGAAGCTCGATCTCTATCAGGACGAAATTTTCGTCTTCACACCGACGGGCGACGTGATCCAGCTTCCTAAGGGCGCGACGCCGATCGACTTCGCGTTCGCGGTGCACACGGAAGTCGGACTGCACTGTCAGGGGGCGCGGATCAACGGCCGCATCGCCAGCCTCGCGCGTGAGCTCAAGAACTCGGAGACGGTCGAGATCATCACCTCGCCGTCGGCGAAGCCGAGCAGGGATTGGCTGGCCCATGTCAGGACGGGAAGAGCCCGACACAAGATCCGGCAGAGACTCCGCATCGAGGAGCAGAACACGTCGATCAAGCTCGGTCGCGAGATCCTCGACCGAGAGATCAAGCGGCGGCGGCTCGGTAAGACGGAGGACGCCGAGCTATTGAGGGTGTCGAAGGCGTTGCATCTGACCGACGTCAATCACCTCATTGCGTCGATCGGCCAGGGCGACGTCAACGTATCGCAGGTTCTTAAGGAGCTTTATCCGGACACGGAGACCTCTCCGGAACCGGTGAAGCCCGGACCGTTGGATTGGCTCGTCGATCGCGTTCGCGGGGCACCGAAGGGTGTGCGCATCCAGGGCGTCGACGGGCTGATGGTCCGCTACGCCCAGTGCTGCCAGCCCGTACCTGGAGACCCGGTTGTGGGGTATGTGACGAGAGGACGCGGTGTAAGCATCCACCGCTCGGATTGTCCAAATCTTCTCATGCTCGTGCAGGAGCCGGAGCGTCGGCTCGAGATAGATTGGAAGGAGCTGGAAGGCGAAAAGTTCATGGTCCGCCTGGCTCTTGAAGCAACCGACAGGCGTGGACTGTACGCCGATCTCGCTACCGCTGTCTCCGCGACGGGGACCGACATACGAAGCTTCGAGCTCCACAGCTCCGACGGGCACGTGGTTGGAGAGCTCGCGGTGGAAGTTGGCAACCTCGCGCACCTTCAGAAAATTCTTAAAGCCGCAAGACGCGTAAAGGGCGTGACCGAAGTCGCGCGGCGCGAGCGGCTTGCCAGCGATACCAAGAATGTCGAAAGCAGCATTTGACCTGCAGGCGCCGTTCGAGCCCGCCGGTGATCAACCGAAAGCGATTGCGGAGCTGACGCGGGGAATCGAGAGAGGCGACCGCTTCCAGACTTTGCTCGGCGTTACCGGGTCCGGAAAGACGATGACGATCGCGAACGTCATCAGGAATTTCGGGCGGCCAACGCTCGTCCTGTCGCACAACAAAACGCTCGCGGCACAGCTCTACGGCGAAATAAAGAGCTTCTTCCCCCACAACGCCGTCGAGTACTTCATCTCGTACTACGATTACTACC
>JBOHTC010000129.1:0-23999 GCA_050733495.1 Gemmatimonadaceae bacterium
GTGTTACGCCCGGGTGGCGGAATCGGTAGACGCAGGGGACTCAAAATCCCCCGGCCATTGGCCTTACGAGTTCGAGTCTCGTCCCGGGTATTTCTCGGCGCACAGATTCCGGCGCGATCTGGTATCGCCTGGCGCTTTCCCCCGTTATTGTGAATCGCGTTATTGTGAATCGGAATCGCCGGGAGGCCAAATGAGATGGGTCGATTTAAAAGACGTCAACGATCGCATCATATGGATCAACGCTCAGAATGTCGCCTACGTTCAGGACTTTCAGACCTACCGCGCGATCCATTTCATCGGAAGCAAGGACAACTACCTGCAATCGAAGGAATCAGCGGAAGACATCGCCATGATGCTCCGACCGCCCAGTTAAGGTACCGATCTTAGCCCGGCCTTCAGCCTTACGGTTCGAGTCTCAACCCGGGTCAACCTAGGCCACGCGCGAAGTCGGCTCGTCTCGCGGCGTCATGGCAGGAACCGGCTGGCCACGCAGTCTCGAGTACATCCGCCGCGTCAAGTGGCGAACTCTGTGCGGTAGCTCGTCGAAGTAGGTGTAGAATACCGGCGTGACGTACAGCGTCACCAGCTGCGAGAACGCCAGGCCGCCCACTACCACCACACCAAGCGGGCGACGCGCATCGGCACCAGACCCGGTTCCCAAGGCAATGGGAAGCGTCGCCATGAGTGCCGCCATGGTCGTCATCATGATCGGACGGAAGCGGACGCTCGCGGCCTCGACAATCGCTATCTCGGGCGCAACGTGCTCCGTTCGCTCACGGTCGAGCGCGAAGTCAATCATCATGATCGCATTCTTTTTCACGATTCCGATGAGCAGGATCAAGCCGACGAACCCATAAACGTCGAGCTCCATCCGGAAAACAAACAGCGCGAGCAACGCGCCGAATGCAGCGAACGGAAGTCCCGTGAGAATCGTCGCGGGGTGGATGAAGCTTTCGTAAAGGATCCCGAGCACCATGTAGATGACGAAGATCGCGAGCACCAGGAGCGCGAGGAGTCCCTGCTGGCTCGCCTGAAACGCCTGCGCGGTTCCCGAGAAGCTTGTCGTTACAGTCGAAGGCAATGTCGTGGCCGCTGCGGCTTCGACCGCAGCAGTCGCCTGCGACAGCGCGACGCCCGGCCGCGTGTTGAACGAAAGCGTCACCGACGGCAGCTGACCCGAGTGAGTTATCGCCAGCGGACCGATGTCTTCACTCATATTCGCGACTGCGCTGAGTGGCACGAGGCCGCCCTGCTGGGAGCGGATGTACAGCATGCCGAGCGCCGAGACATCCCTTTGAAACTGGGGACGCAGCTCCATGATCACCATGTACTGATTGGTCGGCGTGAAGATGGTGGACACCTGCCGCGAACCGTACGCGTCGTATAGCGCGCTCTCTATCTGCTCCGCCGTTACGCCAAGCGAGGCGGCTCGATCGCGGTCGATCTGAACGATCACCTGCGGATTCGCGATCTGCAGATCACTGGTGACGTCCTGAATCTGCTGAATGTCGCGCATGCGGGCTTCCATCCGCGCGGCGGAAGAGTCGAGAGTTTCGATGTCGGGACTCTGCAGAGTGAACTGATATTGGCTCTTGGACGAGCGGCCCCCGATCTGAATCGCGGGCGGTATCTGCATAAACACATTCATTCCCGGAATGCCGGAAAGCTTGGGACGCAGCTCATTGACTACCTCGTCGGCACTTGGCCGTTCCCCATGCGGCTTGAGCGCAAGAAAGAATCGACCCTGATTGCCACTTCCACCGAAGCCCGATCCCACCGAGGACATATAGCCCGCGACGCTGGGATCTTTCGCCAGAATGGCGGCCACTTGCTGCTGAAGTTTTACCATCTGAGGGAACGCTGTGCCCTGCGCGGCTTCCGTCGTAACGCTTATCTGTCCTGTGTCCGCGGTCGGTATGAAGCCGGTCGGCACTAACTTGAAGAGCACTACCGTTCCCACGAGCACGGCCAGGGAGAACATCAGCGCGCCGAAGCGATGGCGCATTACCCAGCCGAGACTTGACTCGTAGCGGGCGAGAATCCGCTCGTATATCCGTTCAGTGGCGTTGAACAGCCGGCCGTGCTTGTGAGAGGGCGGCCGCAGAAAACGACTCGACAGCATCGGGGTGAGTGTGACCGACACGAACCCCGACACGAGAATCGCCGTTCCGATGGTAACCGCAAATTCGTGGAACAGACGACCGATGATTCCGCCCATGAACAGAAGCGGAATGAACACAGCAGTGAGCGATGCGGTCATTGCGAGAATCGTAAACCCGACCTCGGCCGACCCATCGAACGCCGCCTGCATTGGCGCTTTGCCCATCTCCATGTGTCGGACGATGTTCTCCAGCATCACGATTGCATCGTCGACGACGAAGCCGACCGCGAGCGTCAGGGCCATGAGCGACAGGTTGTCCAGCGAGTAGCCGAACAAATACATCACGGCAAAGGTCCCGACGAGCGACATCGGGAGCGCAAGGCTCGGGATGATCGTAGCGGATACGTTGCGTAGGAAAATGAAGATCACCATCACGACGAGGATCAGCGTGAGCATGAGTGTGAACTTCACATCCTTGACCGATTCCTTGATCGGGACCGAGCGATCGTACAAGGTTTTGATCTCGACGCTCGCAGGTATTTCCGAGCGCAGCGAGGCAACAAGAGTTTTCACGCCCTGCGCGACCTGCACCGTGTTGGTACCTGGCTGCCGCTGAATGGCGAGCACGACGGCGCGGTCGTCGTTGTACCAGCTCGCAACCTTATTGTTCTCCACATCGTCCGTGACATCTCCCAACTCCTCGAGATGGACCGGCGCGCCGTTACGATAGGCGACGACCATCCTTTTGAACTCGCCCGCGTCCTGAAGCTGCCCGTTCGCGACGATGGTGGAGGCGCGATTCGTTCCCCAGAGGGTGCCGGTTGGCATGCTGACGTTCTGGGCGGAAATTGCGGTCGCGACCTCGTCAATTCCGATTCCGCGATTGGCCAAGGAGGTCGGGTCGAGTTGGATTCTGACCGCGTACTGCTGACCCCCGTACACCTGCACCTGCGCGATGCCCGGGACCATGGAGATTCGCTGAGCCATGAACGTTTCGCCGTACTCGTCCAGCTTGGAGAGGGGAAGCGTACTGGATGTGAGCGCCAAGTAGAGAATCGGCGCGTCCGCGGGATTCACCTTCCGGTAGGAGGGCGGCAGAATCCCTAGCGGGAGACTCCGCAACACACGCGAGATAGAGGCCTGAACGTCCGCAGCCGCAGCGTCGATATCGCGGTCAAGGTTGAACTGGATCGTGATCGACGTGCTGCCGAGCGTGCTCGTCGAGGTCATGTTGTCGATACCGGCGATGGTCGAGAATTGCTTCTCGAGCGGCGTCGCCACCGAAGAAGCCATCGTCTCGGGACTCGCACCCGACAGGTTGGCGTTCACACTGATCGTCGGAAAATCCACCGACGGCAGATCGTTGACAGGAAGCCGGCGATAGGATGAAGTGCCGAAGAACAGAATCCCCAGCATCACCAACACAGTCATAACCGGACGTCGTATGAATAGCGCCGTCATTGGGCAACTCCCTTGATCGTGACCTTCGACCCCGGTACGAGGCGCGATTGGCCGCTAATTATCACTCGGTCTCCTTCCTTCAACCCGCTGGCGATGACCGTCACTGAATCGACCGTGCGCGAGACCCGTACCGGATTCTGCTTTGCGGTGCCCGCACTGTCGATCGTAAAAACGTACGTGCCCTGCTGTCCGGTCAGGACGGCCGGTGCCGGCAACGTGAGTGCGTTGGGATCGACATACAGCTGCAGCACGACGTTCGTATACAGCCCTGGCCACAAAGTACCTTCGGGATTGGCGAACCTTGCCTTCAAGAGTACCGTACCGGTTGTTGAGTCCACATTGTTGTCGACGAATGCGAGCGTCCCGCTGAGAGCTACACCAGAACCTTCCGAAGGAGTCGCGCGCACGAGCAACGCGTTGCCTCCGCGGTAATATCTCTGGATATCCGGAAACTGGCTTTGCGGCACGGAGAATCGCACCAGAATCGGCTGGATCTGGTTGATCACAACGAGGGGCGGCTCGCTGTTCGCCTTGACGAGGTTTCCCTGACGAACCAGAAGGCTTCCGGTGCGTCCCGAAATTGGTGCTCGGATCGTGCAATTCGCGACATCGAGCTCCGCCTTGGCGACGGTAGCGTGATCTGAAGCGACGGTTGCCGCCGCGGAAGCAGCCGCGGCTTCGGCCTGATCGGCCTGGGATGTCGTCACGTAGCCTTCCTTTACTAGCGCAGCATATCGCGTCGCGTCTCGCCGCGCGTTAGCCGCCTGGGCCTCATCGCGTGCAAGCTGACCGCGAGTCTGTCCCAGCACCGCTACGTAAGGGCGCGCGTCGATCTCGAACAACACCTGTCCGGCCTGCACTTCCTGCCCTTCCGCAAACGTGACCCGATTGAGAATTCCGTTGACCTGCGCTTCAACGGCAACGGTCTGCATCGGTTCGGCGACGCCATTGGCAGTTACAAGAAAGGGAACCGCCGTGCGCTTGACCGTGGTGACGCTCACGGGAACATTGGGCTGGTGGGGGGCGTCTGATTTGGAGCAGGCACTCCACACGCATGTCGCGAGCGGAAGGGCGAAAACAGCACGTAGACTAAAGAAGAAACTGTGCGCATTGCGCGATTTGTTTGACATCAAGGGCGAATCGTTTGTTGCGGAGACGCGAGCGTATCCGGAGTTATTGAGAAAGGCGTGTCGCCCCGCACACTGAGAACACCCGCATCGCGAGCGAGCTGTGCGAGCGAAGTGTACCACTGCCACCTGGACTGAACTTGCTGGGCCCTGGCGTTTGCGAGCGCGGTCTGGGCGGTGAGAAGATCGATGATGCTCCCGACACCTTCGCGATATCGTCCAGTTGCGACGTCGACAGACTGCTGAGCGCTCGCCAGAAGGTCGTCCGCGGTCGCGACGCGTTGCTCGGCGGTTTGCAGAGCGTAGTACGAAACGAATACTTCTGTTACCACTGTTTGGCGCGTCTGATCCGCCAAAGCTGAAATCGCGTCCGCCTGAGCGCGCGCCGCCGCGACCTCATATTGATGTGAGAACCCGTTGAAGATCGGAATCGACAGCCCGAGAGTGACACCGTATGAGGGGCCCGCGAACACAGGCGGCTGCGAATAAGTGCGAGCAGCGTTTGCATTGAGCGCGAGAGACGGAAGCTCAGCGGATCGCGCAACACGAATCTGCGCCGCGGCTGCGGCCGCCTCGGCCCGCGCTGCCGCCAGATCCGGGCGGTTTCTCAGAGCCTCGTTTATCACAGAATCCACACTCTGCGAGATGGCACCGACAGGAATCGCCGATGGAAGCGGCGCGAGATCGAAAGGCAGATTCGCGGGAAGTCCGAGTGCCGCAGCCAGTCCGCCACGAGCTGCCTGCAGATTGCCCTGGATCGTCTCGAGATTCAGCTGCTCCTGAGAAAGCGCGGTCTTAGCCTGGAGAACGTCCGCGATTGTCGCGAGACCGACCTTGAACCGCTGCTGAGCGGCGGTGAGAGCTGCTTGCGCTTCGGCTATCGCCGAGCGCTGGGCGCCAAGGAGCGCAACAGTCGCCATGTAGTTGAAGTACGCAGCCTCTGCCTGGAGGACGGTGTTCTGAAGCGTCGCGTTGTGGGTGAGGCTGGCGGCGAAGAGATTTTGCCGCGCCGTCTCGATAGATCCAGAGCGACCGCCAAAGTCCAGCAGGAGGTAGTTGAGAGCCACACTCGGGCCATACTCCGTTCTCTGGCCCGCCGGGCGTCCAGTGGTGGCCGGCGATTTCGTGCGCGAGATCGAAACGTCACCATCGACGGTCGGGAAGTACTGGCCGCGCGCGGAGCCGAGCAGATCGGCGGAGGCGCGTGCCTGTGCCCACGATGCGCGTGTGGCGGGATTGTTTCGAAGCGCGAGATCGACGACGTCCGTTAGCGAAAGACGCTGAATGCGCTGTTCGAGATCTGGCGGGACCGCCAGCGCTGCCGCACGCGTGACCAGCGATTCAGGCCTGATTGCGCCGCTCGGAACTTTCCAAGGCACGTTGGGGGCGGGAGGCGCAGCGGGTACACCATTTACACGGGGAGAACCCATTTCGCACGCCGCCAAGATCAATGTGACTGCACAAAAACCACTTTGACGTATTCTGTAGAGGTCGGGCATTATTCACAATACGGAGTTCAGACTGTTTCTGCTGGTTTTGTGCGCCGCCCGCTTTCACTAGATTTGGCGATTCGCACCGACAATTCAGGAAACAATGACGAAGTATAAGTTCGCCAAGGTCCCGCCGCGCGGCGAAGCGATCGAATTCAAGACGGGCGCTCTCACGGTGCCGGATCATCCGATAATCCCCTTCGTCGAAGGCGATGGGACCGGACCGGACATCTGGCGCGCCTCCGTCCGCGTTTTCGACGCAGCAGTCGACCGAGCATATGGCAGTCAGCGCCGAGTCTCATGGATGGAGGTTTTTGCCGGCGAGAAATCCTTCAAGCAGTTCAACGATTGGCTCCCCCAGGAAACGGTCGACGCGATGCAGGAGTTCCGCGTCTCGATCAAGGGTCCGCTCACCACGCCCGTCGGTGGAGGGATCAGATCGTTGAACGTCACTCTGAGGCAAGTGCTCGATCTCTACGCGTGCATCAGGCCGGTTCGTTACTTCGAGGGTGTCGGCGCGCCGGTGAAAGAACCCCAGAAGGTGAACGTGGTCATTTTCCGCGAGAACACGGAGGACGTCTACGCCGGGATCGAGTGGAAGGCAGGATCACCTGAGGCGGAAAAAATAGCGGCGTACCTGCGCAAGGAATTCAAGGTAGACATCCGGGAGAGATCCGCGCTCGGCGTCAAGCCGATGTCGGAATTCGGCTCGAAACGACTCGTCGAGATGGCCATCCAGTACGCCATCGCGAAGGACAAGGAGTCAGTGACTCTGGTGCACAAAGGAAACATCATGAAGTTCACGGAGGGCGCTTTCCGCGATTGGGGTTACGAAGTGGCGCGCGAGAAATTTCCGGAAGACACGTGCACGGAAGCGGAGCTGGCGAAAGGTGGTCCAACTGCGCGCGCGGACGCGGTCGTGATGCGCGACAGAATTGCCGATTCGATGTTTCAGCAACTCCTGCTTCGGCCAGCGGAATACTCGGTAATCGCGACACCGAACCTGAATGGCGATTATCTGTCCGATGCGGCGGCAGCTCAGGTCGGCGGTCTTGGAATTGCCCCGGGCGGGAACGTCGGCGACGGCGTCGCAGTGTTCGAGGCCACGCATGGCACGGCTCCCAAATACGCGAATCTCAACAAGATCAATCCCGGCAGCGTCATACTCTCCGGCGTCATGATGTTCGAGTACATGGGTTGGAACGAGGCGGCGCAACTCATCGTGAGGGGAATGGAGAACGCAATCAAGTCGAAGCGAGTCACCTACGATCTTGCGCGGCAGATGCCCGGCGCGACCGAGATCTCGACGTCCGACTTTGGCGATCAGGTGATCGCGGGGATGAAGAGCTAGCTCGTGCTCGCCGTCAGCATCAACTCGGTAAATCCCGCGGAAGTCGGGACAGCATTACTTGTCGTCGCGCTCGGTGAAAATCCCACCCTCGCTGGTATCGCGGCGCTCGATAGCGCGACTCAGGGCGCGCTCGGCAGAATGATCGAGATGAAGGACTTTCGCGGGTCACGCGACGAGATCCTTCATCTCACCGGTGTCGCCAAAGGCCCCCGTCGCCTGCTGCTCATCGGAATGGGAACCGTGAGCGACCGCAAGTCCGCATTCCGTCGCGCTGCAACTCTCGCTGCGCGGAACGCTCAGCGCCTGGGCGTCGGCGAGATGGTCTGGTACGCTGGGCAAATCTCACCCGATGAAACCGAAGCGATCACAGCCGGTTTGATTGCAGGTGCGTGGGAATATTCGGATCTCAAGTCGCCCGTCCCCGAACCCGAGCGACGAAAGCCGCTAGAGAAGGTGACGATCATCACCAGCAACACCGATGACAGCCGACGTGGGCTCGCCAATGGACAAGCGATTGGGTCTGGCCAGGCGCTCGCCCGCCGTCTTGCCATGATGCCTGGAAATCTCTGCACGCCCGATTTTCTGGCGCAGACCGCCGGGGACATCGCGAAGCGTTACGGCATGGGGATCACGACGCTCGGACGCCGGGAGATGGAAGCTGAGATGATGGGATCGTTCCTCGCCGTGGCTCAGGGGACGCCGCAGGAGCCAAGACTCATCGCGCTGGAGTACAAAGGCGGCCGGCCGAATTCGAAGCCCATAGTTCTCGTGGGCAAGGGCCTCTGCTTCGACAGCGGCGGAATCTCCATCAAGCCGGCTCAGGGGATGGAATTCATGAAGTTCGACATGTGCGGCGCCGCAGGTGTGCTCGGCACGTTCGAGGCAATCGGCCAGATGAAACCCGAAGTAAATGTCGTCGGGATTATCGGAGCAACCACGAACATGCCATCCGGGACGGCGATGAATCCCGGAGATGTGGTCAAGGCACACAACGGAAAGTCGATCGAGATCATCAACACCGACGCGGAAGGCCGCCTCGTTCTGGCGGACTGCCTATCCTATGCGCGACGGTTCGATCCCGATGTCGTGATCGATGCGGCGACGCTTACCGGTGCGTGCGTGATCGCACTTGGCCACACCGCGAGTGGGGTTTTCTCATCTGACGATGCACTCGTTGCTGAGATTCTCGCCGCCGGCAAACGAGCGGGTGAGCCAGGATGGCCGTTGCCTCTCTGGGACGAATACAAGGACCTGATAAAATCGGATGTCGCCGACGTCAAGAATTCGGGTGGACGGCCCGCCGGGGCCGTGACAGCGGCAATGTTTCTCCGTGAGTTTGCCGACGGTTACACCTGGGCTCACCTCGACATCGCGGGCACTGCCTATTCCGAGACGGATCTGGTGACGATTCCCAAGGGACCGACGGGAGTTCCAACGGGTACTTTCATCGAGTTCATTCGCGGGAGAGTTCGCTGAGAAGGCCGCTGAAGCCACGCTTCAACTCAGCCCGCCTCGGCCTTCTGGTCGGGGCGCTTTTGTACGCGGGCGTGGGGACCTTGCACGCACAAGTGGTTCCACCACCCGCGAGCGAAATTCCCGTTCCCGTAAAGCCAAAGACCGATTCCGGACCGGACACCGTCAAAGTCGACTCGATCAAAGCTCCGATCAGCCGATTCGCGGATCCTCTCACTTACGAGATCGGCCCCCAGTACGACTGGAACCGTGACCAGCTGTTTGCCACCGGCGCCCTCACTCTGATCGACCTGCTCGACCGAATTCCCGGTGTCACAACGTTTCGATCCGGATGGCTGTCGACGCCGCAGACAGCAACTTTCAACGGCGACTTTGGGAGAGTCAGAGTCTTCTACGACGGCGTTGAGCTGGACAATCTCGACAACACCGGGGGCGGCGTTCCCGATCTGTCGAAAATCCAGCTTTGGACCCTGGAGCATCTGACCATCGAACGAACCGCGACGGAGCTCAGACTTTACATCCGCACCTGGCGCGTTCAAAACACGGACCCGTATACGCGAGTCGACGTCGCGACGGGTAACGAAGACACCAATCTCTATCGCGGATTCTACGGAAAGCGCTACGACAACGGCGCCAACCTGCAGCTGGCGGGACAGCAGTACGGCGTCGCAAGTACGCGCTTCGCCGGTAGCGGCGACGCTCTTTCGCTCCTCGGGAGACTCGGAATAGCGCGCGCCGGCTGGAGCGTAGATGCGTTCGTCAACAAGACGCATTCGACGCGTGATATCGAGCGTGCTCTCTTCGGAAGACCGCCCGTCCTCGCGCTCGACGCAACAAGCACCAACGCCTACATACGCGCTGCGTTCGGTGCCGTCGGCAATGGCCCGTGGGCGCAGCTCACCGTTGCTTCACTCGGGTTCAAGGGAGCAACCGGTCCCGATCGTAACGTCGCGGCGACGAGCCAGCCAGACACGCTCGAGCGGAGAATCTCCGAGACACAGTACAACGCCACTGCCGGTCTCACGCTCGGGCCTGCACGCGTGGAGTTGACTGACCGCGTACGGGCGATTGCCGGAAGCGCGACGAATTCGTTTTCGGGGCGACTCGATCTTGCAACACCCGTTGGGCTGTTGAGTGGCTTTGCAGAAAGGGACGGATATCGCGGCGAAACGAATGCCGATGTCGGCATTCGCGCGCAGCCGCTTCCATTCCTTGCGCTTTCGGGGTCTGTTGCGCGGTCGGGGCCGAGTGCTGGGGGAAACTCAGGCCTTGCGGCCACGACGAGCGCACGCGGCGAAGTTGGCCTTCGCATTCTGGGCCCCTGGATTTCGGGAGGATTGATTACGACCACCAAGACAGTTGGACTCGCACCACTCGTGTACGACACACTGCTGCTTCCAACGCCGGCCGGAACGTCGACGGGTTCGACGATTTCAGTTCGTGGTCCCCTTGGTCGCGGTTTCGGAATCGACAGCTGGCTGGTGCGCTGGGACGCCAGCCGACCCTACCAGCCGCAGTATCAAAGCCGGTCTGAGATCAATTTCAGCAACAACTTTCTTGGCCGGTTTCCCAGGGGCGATTTCGAGCTCCGATTATCCGGAGTCTACGAGTACCGTGGCCATACGATCTTTCCTCTGGCCGCCGGAGACATCCAGGCAGACGTCGCGCGAACGGTATCGGGCATGATCGAGATTCGGATTCTTCGGGCAGTGGTGAGCTACCAGCAGCGCAACATCCTTGGTTATCCCTACTTCGTCGTGCCGGGGTTCGAGATGCCGAGAGTCCTCGCGATCTACGGTGTGAGATGGGATTTTTGGAATTGACAAACCCCTTGTCGGGCCATAAGATAGCCCGCCTCACATGATATCCAGCATGACGGGATTCGGCGCAGCCGACGGACTGGTCGGCGACGCGCGAGCCACGGTCGAGATCAGGACGGTGAACCACAGGTTCTTCAGTCCGAATCTGAAGATCCCCGCTGCATTTGCGCGTCTTGAGGGTGAGATACGTGAGATCCTTCGGCAAAAAATCGCGCGCGGGCACGTGACATTGACGGCCTACGTGCATGCCGACGCTCGGGGCGAACCGGTGATCGACGAAACCAGGCTCGCACGCTACCTCTCGACGTTGAAGGAGCTAAAGAAAAAACACGGTCTTGCCGGCGAATTGGACATAGCCACGCTGCTGCGGCTCCCCGAGGTCATTGCGCAACCGGATGAGGACGAAGTCGATGCAGGAACGGGCGAAGCTCTCGTCAGAATCGTAGTCGCAGCTGCCGATAACCTCGCGGCGATGCGAAGAGCGGAGGGAGCGCAGCTTTCAACCTTCTTGCAGGAAAGAATCGCCGGGGTCGAGGGCCGGCTCGCGAAGATCGAACAGAGGGCGCCTCTGCGCCTGGCGGACCACCACGAAAGAGTGAAACGCACTGTTGCGGAGTTGCTGGGGGAAGTCGCGGCCGATCAGCAGCGCATTGCGCAGGAGATCGCCCTTCTGGCGGACAAACTGGATGTCGCGGAGGAGCTCGACAGATTCCGGTCCCACCTTGCGGCATTTCGTGACACGATCGCTTCGAAGACCAACGAGCCGGTAGGAAAGCGGTTGGGCTTCATTCTCCAGGAGATGGTCCGCGAAGCCAACACCATCGGCAGTAAGGCCAACGATGCCGTGATTCTCCAGGAAGTCATCGGGATCAAGGAAGAATTGGAGCGAATCCGAGAGCAGGTCGAGAATCTGGAGTAATGCCTTTTCCGATCATTCTGTCTTCACCTTCGGGTGGCGGAAAAACGACGATCGCCCACGAGCTTCTGGCATTGCGAAACGATGTCGGGTATTCGGTCTCTTGCACGACCAGGCCGGCGCGTGAGGGAGAAGTGAACGGCCGCGATTACCATTTTCGATCTGTTGCCGATTTTCGGCGCGGCCAGGACGCAGGCGAGTTCGCCGAGTCCGCCGAGGTGCACGGTCACCTTTACGGAACGCTGCGCCGTGAGGTCGCCAGGGTTCTAGCATCGGGAAGGCACGTCATCATGGACATTGACGTCCAGGGAGCCCAGCAGTTTTCAGCCGCATTTCCGGAGTCCGTGCTGATCTTCATCCTTCCCCCGTCGCCCGAGGCGCTGGTAGACCGGCTCCTGGCGAGGGGCACGGAAGATACGATTTCGCTGATCAGACGATTCAGAAGTGCCAAAGACGAGCTAAAGGCGATAGATTTGTATAAGTATGTGGTGATCAACGACCGTGTAGAGAGTGCGGTCGCTTCTGTTTCGAGCATAATCGATGCGGAAGGGTTGAAGTGCTCCCGTAGTGAAGGCCTGGATCCACTCCTTCGAGACCTCGAGGACGGGATCCAGCGTGCTATAGATCTTTATTCAACGAGGAAGTAATGCAGGTTTTCATTCCCAACGAAGTAGCGAAGCACGCCACCAACAAGTATCTCGGCGTTCTGGTCGCGGCGAAGTACGCTCGGGTACTCAATGAGTTTCCGCGCGATCGGTCAGCGCCGGGCGAAAAAAAGTTGACCACGCGTGCTCTCGAGGAGCTCACCGAAGGCGAGGTCGAGTACCGCGTCATCCCGCGTCGCCGCACGGAGTAATTACCGCGCGTCCCTATGAGGGCAGCCGCATCCTCCTCGGAGTGACGGGAGGCATCGCCAGCTACAAGTCAGTGTGGCTGGCGCGTTTGCTTACACAAGCTGGCGCGGAAGTAGATGTCGTGATGACCCGCGCCGCGCGAGAATTTGTGGGGCCAATCACCTTCGAAGCAGTGACCGGTCGTCCCGTTCACACGGAGATTTTCGGTCCGGGTCACGCTCTCGACCACATAAGGCTTGCACGGGCAGCGAAGTTGATCGTCGTTGCTCCGGCTACAGCCGACTTCGTCGGTCGTGCAGCCCACGGTCTCGCCGACGACCTCCTGACTGCATGCTTGCTCGCCGCGGAATCCAAAGTCCTTCTGGTTCCGGCTATGAACGACCGTATGTGGTCGCACGCGCAAACCCGCCGCAATGTCGTACAGGTGCGCTCACTCGGCTACGAGGTAATGGAGCCAAGCTCCGGAGCATTGGCTGTTGGAGAGGGAAGCGGACCGGGCAGAATGCCCGAGCCCGAAGATATCGTGAGCCAAATCGGTCGCCTGATCCAGACAGAGTCCGTGCTCGCGGGGAAAAAGGTTGTCGTTACCGCCGGCGCGACTCGCGAACCGATAGATCCTGTCAGATTCGTCTCCAACTACAGCAGCGGAAAGATGGGGATTGCAATCGCCCGCGCTGCATGGCGTCGCGGAGCGGATGTGACTCTGATAGCTGGTCATGTCGATGTCGCGCTTCCTTCCGAGGTCGGTACTGTCCCGGTGACGACGGTCGCAGAAATGTCCAAGGCGGTTGCCAAAATCCTCCCAGCTGCGGACGTACTCGTGATGGCCGCGGCGCCGGCTGATTTTCGTCCAACCTCGCCGGCGACCGGCAAGATCAAGAAGGAACGCGGGGTACCAAAGATCGAGCTTGAACAGTCCGAGGACATTCTCAAGTCAACCATATCGAAGCGAAAGAAAAAAAGCGTCGTCGTCGGATTCGCGCTCGAGACAAGTGATGGGATGAGGAATGCGCGCGAGAAGTTGAAATCGAAAGCGCTCGATATGGTGGTCTTTAACGATGCCACCGAACCAGGAGCCGGTTTCCGCGTCGACACGAATCGGGTGACGATCATATACAGCGACGGAAAAGAGGAAGCTCTCGATCTCATGTCCAAGACGGACCTGGCGGAAGTGCTCCTTGACCGCGTCGAAGAGAAGGTGAATGGACGCTAGAGATCTGTTGCGCCGGTACCTGGAACAGCGGCGCGAGCTGGGAGAATCCGAGCTCGTTCTGGATTCCTTGCACGTCGAGGACGTCATGCGTCTCCTGGGTGCTGGCAGCTTCGACACTAGTCCTCGAAGCGCCCCGAGCATCAGAGAAACGGCGGTTGCAGGTTCGAGGGACTGGCGCAGTTCTCTTCGCGAGGCTGGCGTGAATGTTGACGCGCCTGAAAGCGCGGCACCCGCGGCAGCAGAGATCGTTACCGAACCCATAGACACTTCCGCCAAAACCAGCGAAGACATGGCATTCAAGAAAGGCATTGTCGTGGCGCCCGACGAGGCGGAGCTGGTTCCGTCGGCGATTCAGAAGCTCGATTCGCTGGACGAAATTGCCAGGAAAGTTCAGAAGTGCACCCGCTGCCCGTTGTATGAGACTGCCACGCACGGTGTGCCAGGTGAGGGCGACCCAAAAGCAAAACTCGTCTGCGTGGGCGAAGCACCCGGTGCCAAAGAAGACGAGACCGGCCGGCCGTTCGTCGGTCAGGCTGGCCAACTTCTCACCAAGATCCTGTCCGCGATCGAGCTCACGAGGGAGCAAGTCTTCATCGTGAACGTCCTCAAGCACCGTCCGCCTGGAAATCGAAATCCACGGCCCGAGGAAGTGCTGGCGTGCAGTCCCTATCTGATTCGCCAGCTCGAGCTCATCAAGCCCAAGGTGATCGTCGCGTTCGGGACCTTTGCGGCGCAAACGCTATTGCAAACCAAGACCCCGATAGGACAACTTCGTGGCCTCGTCCATCGGTATCATGGAATACCGCTGATAGTCACCTACCATCCCGCCGCGCTGCTACGCAATCCGGCCTGGAAACGTCCAACCTGGGAAGATGTCAAGCTCGCCCGTAGAATTCTCGATAGCGCCCCCCGTTCGTGACCCCTACAAGGATCGCCGGCCGCCTTACTCTGAAGATGCGGAGCAGGCGGTCCTTTCGGCCATGCTCATGGATCCGGACGCGATCCTGCGTGCTACCGAGTTTCTCGACGACACGATGTTCTACCGCGAGGGACATCGGCGGATCTTTCGGGCGATGGTCGCTCTTTCCGAGCGAGGCGACGTAGTCGATCCGCTGACGCTGTCCGAGGAGCTTCAGAGGTCGGGCTCACTCGAGTCGAGCGGAGGCAAGGACTACATAGGCTTTCTCGTCGACGCGGTCCCTACCGCCGCCAACGTCGAGTATCACGCGAAGATCGTTCGCGAGAAAGCCCTGAGGCGCAGACTGATCGAAGTCTCCACGGCAATCGTGGCGGAGGCGTTCGAGTCAGCGTCGGCGGCGACGGAGCTGCTCGACGAGGCCGAGCACAAGATCTTCGAGGTGAATCAGAGTCGCGGTTCCGAGGGCTTCATGCGCATCAAGGAGCTCCTGTGGCCCACGATGGAACGAATCGAAGAGATCCAGCGTGGAAGCGGTTCGATTACAGGCGTCGCGAGCGGATTCAAGGATCTTGACGAGCTGACGGCAGGTTTCCAGCCGTCGGATCTGATTATCATTGCCGCCCGGCCATCGATGGGAAAAACCGCTTTCGTGCTCAACATCGCGCAGAACGCTGCTCTGGATCACAACGTGCCTGTCGCACTTTTCTCACTCGAGATGAGCAAGGAGCAGCTGGTGCAGCGCCTCCTGACTTCTGAAGGTCGCGTCGACGCGCAGCGCCTGCGCAAGGGGAAGCTGCACGATGAGGAATTCGTTCGCCTCGGGCGCGCCGCGGGAATTCTGAGTCACGCGCCAATCTGGATCGACGATACTCCCGCAATGACGCTCCTCGAGATGCGCTCCAAGGCGCGACGTCTGAAGATGGAGAACAACATCGGCATGGTCGTGGTGGATTATCTCCAGCTGATGCAGGGCCCGACCAACACCGAGAGCAGACAGCAGGAGATCAGCTACATCTCGAGATCATTGAAGGCCCTTGCCCGTGAGCTCCGAATTCCGGTGGTGGCGTTGTCACAATTGTCGCGCGCACCCGAGCAGCGCACAGGCGAGAACAAGCGCCCACAGCTCTCCGACCTCCGCGAGTCCGGCGCCATCGAGCAGGACGCCGATCTCGTCATGTTCATTTACCGGCAGGAGATGTACGAGCAGCCGGGAGCTTTGGATAAGGACGGCAACTCACTCGAGGGGCGCGCCGAGATCATCGTCGGTAAGCAGCGCAACGGCCCAACTGGTTTCGTGAATCTGTACTTCAACAAGACCTATACGCGCTTCGAGAATCTCTCTCCCCGCCTAGCCACATAGTGAGTCCCAAAGCAAAAACCATTTACCGCTGCACCAATTGTGGAGCGGACCACCCAAAGTGGGCGGGGCGCTGCGATATCTGCGGAGAATGGAATTCGCTCGTCGAGGAGCTGGCCACGCGTGCCACATCTCAGACGGCTTCCGGACGACGAGCCGCCGGCCACAAATCGATGGCGGAGGGCGGCAGCGTCGCGCCAACGCCGCGTCTTCGCGACGTAAAAAGCTCCGAGGGCAGACGCCTCCGCACGGGGATCAAGGAATTCGACTTCGTTCTCGGCGGCGGGATCGTTCCGGGCTCGATGGTACTGGTGGGTGGTGAGCCGGGAATCGGAAAATCGACGCTGCTTCTGCAGGTAGCGGGCGCGCTCGAGGAGCTTGGACACTCGACCCTTTACGTGTCCGGCGAGGAATCTGCGCTTCAGGTAAAGTTGCGCGCCGAACGCCTGCATGGGTCCGCCGAAAATGTTTCGCTGCTGAACGAGACGCTGCTCGAGACGATCATTGCGACGGCCGGCTCGCAGAAGCTCGACGCGGTAATCATTGATTCAATTCAGACAATTTTCACGAGTGATCTGGAAGGCGCACCCGGTAATGTGGGACAAGTTCGGGAGTGCGCCGCCCGTCTGATGCGGTTCGCGAAGGAAACCGAGACGACGGTCTTCGCCGTTGGACACGTCACGAAAGGCGGAGGCATCGCCGGACCAAAAACGCTCGAGCACATCGTCGATACCGTGCTGTACTTCGAGGGCGAGGGAATGCTCGAGCATCGCGTGCTTCGAGCCACGAAGAACCGCTTCGGCAGCGTCGATGAGATCGGTGTCTTCCGCATGACCGAGGAAGGTCTGATCGCGGTCGAAAATCCGTCCGAGCTATTTCTCGGTGATCGACTCAACGACGCCTCTGGAAGTGCCGTCACAGCATTGCTCGAAGGATCGCGTCCGGTTCTCATCGAGATCCAGGGTCTGGCTGCGAAGGCGGGTTACGGCACACCTCAGCGTGTGAGTACCGGCTACGATGCGCGGCGCCTCGCACTCCTCCTCGCAGTTCTCGACAAGCGCGCAGGATTGTCGTTCTCACAACTCGATGTCTTCCTCAACGTTGTCGGGGGCGTGCGGATGCAGGAGCCGGCCGGCGATCTTGCAGTCGCAAGCGCCCTCGCATCGAGCGTTTACGACAAGTCGGTTGCCAGCTCCGCGATTTTTCTCGGAGAAGTCGGGCTCGGCGGCGAGATCAGGCCGGTCTCACAGGCCGAGCGACGATTGGGCGAAGCCGCGAAAATGGGAATGACGGTGGCGTACATGGCAGAGCGTGGCATACCTAAACGGCCCGCGCGCGGGATAGACATTGTCGGCGTGCGCACGATCAACGATCTCTTCCGGCAACTCTTCCACGCATAGATGAAACGCGACGTCGGCGTGATCATCGTCGCCGCAGGCAGCGGGTCGCGCACAGGCTCTGAGGAGCTCAAGCAGTTCCGATGGGTGGCGGGGAAGCCAATGCTGCTCCACAGCGTTCAAGCCTTCCAGGCGCGGCCTGAAGTGGCAATGGTGGTCTGCGTTCTTCCGCGCAATTACGTCGGCGACCCCCCGCCGTGGATCTTTCAAAGCGATTCTGACCGACTTCTCCTTTCGGTTGGAGGAAGACACCGCGGTGAGTCCGTCACGAACGGTCTCGAAGACCTTCCCCCCGAGTGTGAAGTCGTAGTCATCCACGACGCCGCGCGCCCGCTCGTCGATGGGGAAACGATTGGCCGAGTGATAGAGGAGGCCCGAAAAGGCAACGGAGCGGTCGCGGCGCTTCCGCTAGCGGATACGCTCAAGCGAGTAGATTCGACGGGCAAGGTCACGGAGACGGTCGACCGCTTTGAATTGTGGCGCGCGCAGACTCCGCAGGCGTTCCCGCGATCGGTGATCGAGCGTGCGTACCGAGAGGCGCGAGCCGCGGACAGAGTTGCGACCGATGACGCGGCACTTTGCGAGCACATTGGATTGCCCGTCGTCGTCGTCAGAGGTAGCGAGCGCGCGCACAAAATCACTGAGGAAAATGATTTCGCGTTGGTGGAGGCGCTGAGTATCTTCCGCGCATGAAACCGCAGTCGATGGTCGTGCCATTCTGGTCGCTCCAGGAAGTCGAGGCCTCGATCAACGGAACTCTCGCGCACCTCGCGGCAGGCAAGGTGCTCGCGTATCCGACAGAAACGATTTATGGCTTTGGAGGAGCGGTCGACGAGCGCTCCGTCCAGCAACTCGTGAATCTCAAGGGACGACCGCCCGGCAAGCCGTTCCTATTGCTCGTTGCGGCGAGCGAAATGATAACGCGCCTCGGCTTGCATCTGACTGGTTACGCGTCGATGTTCGCCGCTCGGTTCTGGCCAGGTCCGCTCACTCTCGTGCTACCGGGCGGAGAGAAGCGTGTTCCCGACACACTGCGCGGGCCGGAGGGAGGTGTGGCGGTGAGATGGACCCCGCATCGCTCGCTGGCGCGCCTGATTCTGGCGCACGGCGATCCGATCACATCCACCAGCGCCAATCGCCCTGGAGTTCCACCCGCAATATCCGCCGATCAAATCGTGGCGCAATGGAGCGATCCGATCGCACGCGGTCTGCTGCGCGTCCTGGACGGTGGACGACTCCGTGAGTCCGAGCCGTCAACCGTAGTCGATTGTACCGGCCGACTCCCGCGCGTGATCAGGCCCGGAGCGATTCGCGCGGCTAAGCTCCGAGAGAGTGTGCCGGATCTTGTCGGAGATGCCTGAGCGATGAATCTCCTGTTCATCTGCAGCGGCAATACTTGCCGAAGCCCGCTCGCCGAAGCGCTCGCGAGGCAGACGGCAGCACGGCGCGGCATCGACGACATCGATGTCTCGAGTGCTGGAACGAACGCGGTCGACAACGTGCCCGCGACGGACGAAGCACTTCTCGTCGGCATGGAGCGCGGTCTCGATCTCACCGGCCACCGGTCGCGACAGTTGACCCCGGCGATCGTTTCGGAAGCCGACCTCATTTTCGTCATGACTCCAGGACACCTCGAGCAGGTGAAGCAGATGGGAGGCCGAGGAAAGGTCCACGTGATCGACGAGTACGCGTCCGGAGCGTCGGACAAAGGGATCAGCGATCCGTACGGAGGCGATCTCGACGCGTACAGAAACACAACCGACTCACTCGAAGAGGAGCTCGAAAGACTTTTTGACCGTCTTCAGAGCTGACACCGTGCGAGCACCCGCAGTCAGCCCGCGACGACTGGTTCTGTTGGGCCACCCGGTGAGTCACTCCCTTTCGCCGATTTTCCAGAATGCGGCGCTCAAGGCGGCGCGGCTTCCCGTTTCGTACGAAGCGACCGACGTCGAGCCATCGAATCTGGAATCGATTCTGGAGAGCTTCAAAGAGTCCGGCGTTGCTGGCAATGCCACGATCCCGCACAAGGTTGCCGTTCACAATGCCTGCGACGATCTGAGCGAGGTCGCGGCACGCGTTGGGGCCGTGAACACTTTCTGGATCGAGTCCGGGCGGCTCGTCGGCGACAACACCGATGTCGGTGGATTCAGTGCCGCGGCCGGTGCTCTTTTTGGAAATGACTTTCGATCGGCGCGGGTTGTGGTTCTCGGTGCTGGCGGCGCGGCCGCAGCGGTCCTCGCCGCGGTAAGCGATTGGCCCGGCGCCGCCGTCACTGTCCTCTCCCGCGACTTCCATCGGGCTCACGCTCTCGCTGGGCGATTTCCGGATGTCGCCCGCGCTGAAAAGGACATGGATCGTGCCTTGTCGGCTGCAACATTGGTCGTCAACGCCACTCCGATCGGCCAGAACGACAACGATCATCCAATCGATCTCGTGCAGCTCTCCGCCTCCGCGGCAATCATGGATCTCGTCTATCGTCGCGGCGGCACGTCATGGGTGAAATCGGCGAGAGAGAAAGGATTTCGCGCGGCAGACGGCCTCGAGATGTTGATCGAGCAGGGAGCGCTGTCGTTCAGCCGGTGGTTCGGAATCGAGCCGGACCGCAACGCGATGCGTCGCTCGGTTTTATAGCAAATCGCCTCCACGTTGCCAGTCTCAGAAAGACGCTTGGTGGAGTACTCGACTTATTGCTGCCGCGAGTTTGCCTTTCTTGCGGACGGCTTTTGTCGCGACGCGAGCGGGGAATGGTCTGCCACCTCTGCTGGTCGAGACTTCCGCTGCTTGGATCACCACAGTGCTCTCGGTGCGGTCACCCTCTGGTCTCCGCAAAGTGTCAGTGGTGCGATCTTCTCCCGCCCTTCGTGCGTTGCGTGAGGTCGGTTTGCTGGATGCCGATCGAGCCGGCGTCCTCGATCGTACACTCGCTCAAGTACGGTGGCTGGGGCCGGATCGCGGACGACATGGCGGAGCGGATGAGCCGAATGTCCTGGCCACGCGACGTGGTTGAGGAACGAACAGCGCTCATTCCGGTTCCGATTGGGTCAGCGCGAAAAAGGGAGCGTGGCTATAATCAGAGCGAGCTCGTCGCTCGTGGTTTGTCGAAGCGGTGGCGCATCCCAGTCTGGACGGACGTCGTTGGACGCGCCCGTGAGACGCGATCTCAAACCCGGTTGACACCCGAAGAAAGACAAGGCAACGTTGCAGGCTCGTTCAAAATCCGCGACGCCAACTTCGACGCGCTCGTAGGTGCGCATCTCGTCATCGTAGATGACGTCGTGACTACGGCGGCGACGCTCAACGAATGCGCGAGAGTGCTGTACGAAGGAGGTGCGCGGATCATCAGTTACGTGACTTTTGGCCGGGCCCATGCAAGTGGTGACCGGCTTTAACCGAATGGAGCTCGAGGAATGGCAACAAGGATAGGAATCAACGGATTTGGACGAATTGGACGGCAGGTTCTCCGCGCTGCGAAGGAGCAAGGAGTCACCGACCTGGACTTCGTCGCCGTGAACGATCTCACCGACACGCGCACGCTCGCGCACCTGTTCAAGTACGACTCGGTCCACCGGGCCTTCCCCGGTGAGGTTGAAACGAGCAAGGACTCGATCATAGTCAACGGCGACGAGATCAAGATCCTGTCGCACAAAGATCCCGCCGCGCTCCCTTGGAAGGCGCTTGGCGTGGACATTGTGCTCGAGTCGACTGGGCGTTTTACCGATGCTGAATCAGCGCGCACGCACATTCACTGTGGCGCGAAAAAAGTTCTCATCTCGGCTCCGGCCAAGGGCGAGGACATCACTGTCGTCATGGGCGTCAACGACGACAAGTACGATTCGGCCAAGCACACCATCATCTCGAACGCTTCGTGCACGACGAACTGCCTCGTCCCGATGGTGAAGGTGATCCGCGACAACTTCGGGTTCCGTCACGGGTCGATGGTCACCATTCACAGCTACACGAACGATCAGCAGATTCTCGATCTCCCGCACAAGGACCTTCGCCGAGCGAGAGCTGCCGCGATGTCGATGATCCCGACGACCACGGGCGCGGCCAAGGCAACCTCGCTGGTGATCCCTGAAGTCAAAGGCAAAATCGACGGAAGCTCCATCAGGGTTCCGACGCCGGACGTCTCATACACCGTCCTGACCGTCGAAGTCGAAAAAACCGGCGCGACCAAGGATTCCGTGAATGCAGCTTTTCGGAAGGCAGCGGCCGAGGGGCCGTTGGAGGGAATAATTCGCTACACGGAAGAGGAGCTGGTCTCAGCCGATTTCATCGGCGATCCGGCGTCCTGCATTCTGGATTCCAAGGTCACCAATGTCATCGACGGCACGCTGGTAACCGTGCAGGGCTGGTACGATAACGAGTGGGGTTACGCTTCGCGCTGCGTGGACATGCTTCGCTTCATGGGGTCTCGACTCTAGTCAGGGCCACCATGAGAAAGAAAACCGTGCGCGACCTGGAAGAAGCGCAAATCCAGCGTAAGCGCGCTCTCGTGCGCGTCGACTTCAACGTTCCTCTCGACGAGAACGGCGAGATCACCGACGATACTCGAATTCGGGCGGCGCTTCCCACGATCCACCTGTTGCTCGAAAAAGGCGCGCGTCCCGTGATCCTATCGCACCTCGGACGTCCCAAGGGCAAGCCCGAGGCGAAATATTCGCTGAGTCCAGTTGCGAAGCGCCTCAACCAACTCTCTCAAAAGAACGTGATTTTCGTCGAATCCACGGATTCCGACGAGGCGCTGAAGGCGAGTCAGGAGTTGGCGCTCGGAGAGATTCTGCTACTCGAAAATACGAGATTCCTGGGCGGCGAAGAAAAAAACGATCCGCGGCTGTCTCGCGCTTTGGCGGAGCTTGGCGACTTCTTTGTAAACGATGCGTTTGGAGCCGCGCACCGAGCGCACGCATCTACCGTTGGAGTGGCGGAGCACCTTCGACCGGCTGTCGCCGGCCTGCTGATGGAGAAAGAGCTGGAATACCTAGGCTCCGCTCTCGCCAATCCAGTCCGTCCGTTCGTTGCCATACTGGGCGGCGCCAAGATTTCGGGCAAGATCGATGTGATCGAGCAGCTTCTACCTAAGGTTGACGGTCTGCTCATCGGCGGCGCGATGGCGTGCACCTTCTTCAAGGCGATGGGCCTCGAAAC
Source organism: Gemmatimonadaceae bacterium (assembly GCA_050733495.1). Taxonomy (GTDB): domain Bacteria; phylum Gemmatimonadota; class Gemmatimonadetes; order Gemmatimonadales; family Gemmatimonadaceae; genus UBA4720. The sequence continues at coordinate 22,628 of JBOHTC010000129.1, forward strand.
CGGGAAATCCCTCGTCGAAGCGGATCGCGTTTCAATGGCGAAAGAGCTGCTCGATCGTGCGGGAATGCGGCTGACGCTGCCCCACGACGCGATGGTCGCTCGGTCTCTCGATGAGGCGAAAGCGGCGAAAGCTGTCTCGCGCAATGCAATACCAAAGGATCAGGCGATGTTCGACATTGGCCCTCAGTCTATCGCGTCCTACTCAAGAGCGATCGCCTCCGCAAAAACGGTGATCTGGAACGGACCGATGGGAGTGTTCGAGACTCCGCCGTTCGACAAGGGAACCCGCGCGGTTGCTGAGGCGCTCGCGCTGGCGACATCAACGGGAGCGACAACGATCGTAGGCGGCGGCGATTCCGCGGCAGCGGTTGCTGAAGCAGGGCTAGAATCGAAGATGAGCCACGTCTCCACCGGCGGAGGCGCGTCTCTCGAATTCCTCGAGGGGAAAAGTCTTCCGGGCGTCGAAGCACTGGACGACGCGTAAATGAAGCCACCGATTCTCGCCGCCAACTGGAAGATGAACAACGGTCCGACGGCGGCGAGAGCGTTCGTCGAGACGTTTCTCTCCGGTTATAAGTCCGATGGCCATCGAACCGTCATAATTTTTCCGCCGGCGGTTGCGCTCGCGGAAGTTGCGACGGCACTCGTCGGCCGCGACGACGTCATCGCCGGAATCCAGAACATCCACTGGGCGGAGAAGGGCGCTTTTACAGGCGAGATCTCGGTTGGCATGGCGAAAGACGCCGGTGCGCGGATCGCGCTCGTCGGGCATTCGGAACGGCGGCATATCTTCCACGAGACTGACGCGGAATGCGCAAAGAAGTGTGCTGCTGCGTCAAAGGCTGGTCTGCCGTTCCTGCTCTGCGTAGGCGAGACGATCTCACAACGAGAGTCGGGCGAAACCGAGGCCGTCGTGATCCACCAGTTGCGGGAAGGCCTCTGCCAGATCTCGAACCTGATATCGGCCGATTTTCTGCTGGCCTACGAGCCCGTCTGGGCGATAGGTACTGGACTGACCGCTTCCATGGGCGATGCGTCGGCGATACATACGCTCTTGAGGCGGGAGCTTCAGCAGATGATCGGCACCAAGGCCGACGCGATTCCGATTTTGTACGGGGGCAGCGTCAACGCGGACAACGCCTCGGGTCTCCTGAACGCTCCCGAGGTCGACGGCCTGCTAGTCGGAGGAGCGAGCGTCGATGCGTCGTCGTGGCTCACCATCGCTGGCACGGTCGTGCAGCAATGATGCGAACGTTGACAGGTCGTATCCATAGCCTGTTGAACACCGTTGATAATGTCACCCAGAGGCGCCAGTAGAACTGTCACCCTCTAGACTGTTCCTCCTCTCGTGGGAGGAGCCGGATGGAGAGGA
>JBOHTC010000130.1:0-42786 GCA_050733495.1 Gemmatimonadaceae bacterium
CGCCTTCATCCAGCAACATGTCACTCATTTTGATTGCGGTCGCCGTCTCGCCCACGATTATCGGGACGATTGGAGTCTCCCCAGAGAGCGGTTTGAAACCCGCTTCGGTTATAGACGACCGAAAGTAGCTCGTGTTATCGCGCAGCTTTCTCACGAGCTCCGGGTGGTGCTCCAGATGCCTGATCGCCCCGAGCGCGCTCGCGGCTACCGTCGGTGGCAGCGCGTTGGAGAAGAGCTGTGGGCGTGACCGCTGCGTCAGCATGTCGCAGAGAGACGCCGCCCCCGCCACGAATCCACCCGCCGCGCCGCCCAAAGCCTTTCCGAGTGTCGACGTCACGACATCCACTTCGCCCAGCACCCCGAAGTGCTCCGCCGTTCCGCGACCCGTCGCTCCCAGCACGCCCGTCCCGTGCGAATCGTCCACTGCCACGATGGCGTCGTGCTCCTTCGCGATCTGCAGAATGTCAGGCAGCTTCGCGATGCTTCCTTCCATGGAGAAGACGCCGTCTGTCCAGATGATGCGACGTCGCGCACCCTTTGCCGTCGCGAGCTTGGCTCGAAGATCGTCGAGATCGGAATGCTGGTAAACGGCAGTGCTGCACTTGGTGATCGACTTCGCCAGCCTTATCGAGTCGATGATCGACGCATGATTGAGAGCATCTGACACGACGAAATCATCCTGCTCCACTATCGTTGCGGTCAGCCCCTCGTTGGCGTTCCAAGCCGATACATAACTGAGCGACGCCTCCGTCCCAACGAGATCCGCGATGCCCTTCTCGAGATCGCGGTGCACGGTGAAGGTCCCGCAGATGAACCGGACACTCCCCGTGCCCGCGCCGAATTTCTCGAGACCTTCGATCCCCGCCTTGATCACACTCGGCTCGTTGGAGAGTCCGAGGTAATTGTTCGAGGAAAGGATCACGACCTCCCCGCGGCCCTCCATCTGTACCCGCGCGTCCTGTGGCGAAGAGAGATAGTTGAGGCGTTTGTAAACTTTGTCCTGCTTCAGCTTTTCGATTGCGGCTTCGAGCTCGCCGTCGAATTTCGTGTTAAGCGCCACGCACTCCTCGATGATTAAAGTTTCTTCAGGAGACCTCGAATATGACTTTGCCGGCCTCACCCGATTTGATTGCGGCGATGGCGGCATCCGCCTCCGAGAGCGGGAATCGATGGGTTATGACGGGCGTCGGGTCGAATTCACCTGACCGGAGAAATCGGGTCATCAGATGCCAGGTCTCGTACATCCGCCGGCCAACCACGCCATAGATGGTGAGTCCCTTGAATATGACCTCGGTCGCGAGATCGAAATCGACTTTCTTCGACGGGATCCCAAGCATCTGGACCCGGCCGCCGACCCGGACGAGAGCGAACGCCTGATGGATCGCCGCTGGAACTCCTGACATCTCGAGCACGACGTCGGCGCCCAGTCCGCCCGTCGCCTCCTTTACGATCTTCTCGGCTTGCTCAGGATGGATCGCATCGTCAGCGCCCATGTTCTTCGCGAGTGCGAGCCGGGTGTCGTTCACATCAGTCGCGATGACGCGCGATGCGCCGGCTGCCTTGCAGATTCCGACCGCAAAAATTCCAATCGGGCCGCACCCCGTCACCAGTACGACGGCGCCCGGGATTTCCGCCGTGAGCACAGTGTGGAACGCGTTGCCCATCGGGTCGTGAATTCCACCTACATCGTAGGAGATCGCGTCATCGAGGTGCCAGACGTTCGTCGCCGGCATCGAGATGTACTCGGCGAAACAGCCATCGCGATCGACGCCGATGATCCGGGTGTACGGACAGACGTGCGAGTTGCCCGTTCGACAGAGGAGGCAGCGACCGTCCACGATGTGTCCCTCGGCGGTCACCCTGTCTCCTTCTCTCACATCGGTGACGAGTCGGCCGACTTGTACCACGTCGCCGGCGAATTCGTGCCCGACGACGAAGGGCGGTTTGCACCGTCCCTTCGCCCACGCGTCCCAGTCGTAAATGTGCACGTCAGTGCCGCACACACCCGCGCGCCGCACTCTGATCAGAACTTCGTCCTCGCGGATTCTTGGCTCCGCCACATCCTTGAGTTTGAAACCCGGCGCAGCCGATTCCTTTACCAGCGCTTTCACTTGCTACTCCGTTTGGATGGGAGAAAAAACTTTCTTCCTCACGCGAAGAATTCTAATCTGAAAGAGACGCTGCGCTCTCTGAGTGAGAATCACGCTCGAACGATTCGATGGCAATCAGCATTGCACGCACATCTCTTGCATTCTATATTCGCGATGAGCTACGAGCAGCGACGCGGCTCGTCGTCGCAATGATTCTGTTTGCGACTCGCGTGCCGGTCAGGACGCGATGCAGGACTCGCCGGTTCATCGATGTCCCGGTGAGATTTTTACTTCATCGTGGAGAGACAAAATGGCAGCAGCGAAGAGGGGCGGACGTAAAAAGGGCGGCGCACGCAAAAGCTCCAGAAAGTCGAGCCGCTCCAGCAGCTCGAGAAAGAGCGGCCGCAAGTCGTCCCGAAAGGGCGGCAGAAAGAGCGGACGCAAGAGCCGTTAAGCGTCGGGCTCTCTTGTTCGAACGGAAAAGCCGGCGAGCTCGCCGGCTTTTTTGCTTTCCGCCATTGCGCAACATATCCAGTCGTATCGCGACAGAAGACGCCACACACATTAGCGAGAGTATCGCGCGCTCGCGAGCTCCACGATCCGCTCGATCAGCGATGCGTACTCCATTCCCGACTTCTGCGCCGCCCGCGCAAACTCGCTGTTCTCCTCGAGATAGCAATTGGGATTCGCTTCGATGACGTACACCTCCTCATTGTCCGTCACCCGCAGGTCGATGCGCGCGTAGTCGCGCAGCCGCAGCGCCTGGAACGAATCGATCGAAACCTCCTGGATCTTCTTCGTGAGTTCGTCCGGCAGGTCCGTCGGAAAGATCGATTGCGTTCCTTCGAATTCGGCGCCCTTCTCGTCGCCTTCGTCGCCCCACTTCGCCTCCCAGCTCGCGATCCTGGGCAGTCCTTTCGGGAACTTCGAGAAATCAAGCTCGATTATCGGAAGCGCCTCGAGCTTGCTGTTTCCCAGCACCCCGACGTAGAACTCCCGTCCGTCGATGAATTCCTCCACCAACACCGGCGACTGATACTCCTCCTGAGTACCACCCATCACGTCGAGAAGCTCTTTGACGTTCTTCACCACGGATTTCTGCGTTATCCCGAGCGAGGCGTCTTCCTGCGGAGGCTTGACGAGCAACGGGAAGTCGATGTCGCCGGCCCAGTCCACCTGCCCCCGATAGACGGTCGCGAACTTGGCGCTCTGTATTCCATGAAACGCCAGCACCTTCTTGGTGAGAGTCTTGTCGCCGGCGAGTATCAAGCCAGCGGGACTTGATCCGGTGTAACGAAGATCGAGCAGATTCAATAGCGCCGCCACGTTCGACTCCAGCGCACTCTTGCCCCGAAAAGATTCGGCGAGATTGAATACGAGATCGGGTTGGTCCGGTGCCAGAGCGTCGATCAACGGTTGCACCGAGTCGTCCACCGCCAGCCGTCGAGAGGTGTGCGCGTTTGCGGCGAGCGCCGCATCGAGCTGCCCGAGCAACGGATCGACCGGCGGCTCGAGCGCATCCTTGCTGTGCAGCACGACAATTTTCACTTGTCGTTAGAGGCTGCCGCGCCGTCGATCGCGTTCGTGTACCGGTAATTCATCATTACCGCCGTTCCAAAGGCGGTGAGCTCGATCAGCGTGGCAGCCTCGAGGCCGGACAACCTGAGATCGAGACCCTCCGCACGCTGCGACAGAAAATCGACGAACTGCCTGACGATCGGTGCATTCTCTCCCGTCCAATACGAGATCCGCGTCACGATCTCGCGTTTGTGGCGCGCGATGAATTCGCGCGCCGTCACTGCGCCTGGCGCGTGCTCCGAGTCGGCGAAGATGGTCTTTAGATCGCCGTCAAAAATCCGCTGATCGCGGATCGGAATCCGCTCCTCATTACCCTGGTAGTGCTCGGCCACGGTGTACTGCATCGCCGCAACCGGAAGATCCTCCTCGGAAGGCTCGGGCACCGTCGGCACCTGGTGCGCAACCTCCTCCATCACCTGATCGACATAGTTCAGTTTCGCGAGCGCGCCCCAGCCGTCGTACTGTTTCCGCCAGTCCAGATCGGGAGTCAGCCACACCGCAAACGTCTCTGCGAAATCTTCGTCGGGATGCTTCTGCGCGTACCAGCCGAGTATGTGACGGACGTAGTCGTGCGAGAAAGGGTCAGCGCGATAGCGCTCGCGGTATGGGCGCGAGTACGGTCCGAACATCTTTCGCCAATCGGGCCGGTCGTACAACCGGTAGGCGTAGTTGAAAGCGTGTCCGGCTTCGTGCCTCAGGTATCGCATGGATTCGGCTTCGCCCTCCACAGTCGAGGAATAGTCTTCTTCGATCTTCGAGAGGCGCGCGTCGGCGAGATAGAACGGTACCCCAATAAGCGGCGTGCCGTCCGGGCATCCCCACTGATCGCTGAGATAGACCGGCGGTCGGAAGTCGAGGCCCTTCACGCCGAGCTCTTCGTAAAGCTGATTCACGAGCTTTTCGAGCAGTGTCCCACGGATCGCCAGACCGATGTCGGAGATTCGCTGAGCGAGCAGCGCGTGGCGCTCGCCTTCCCAGTTTGGTGTGGGCTGTTCCACGACGCCGGAACGGGCAAGGGGCGTACCCTTTCTGAGATGCAAAAAGCCCCGCCGATCGGCGGGGCTCCTCATCACTATCTCTTCATCGCTATCGCTCTCTGTTCAACACTATATAGTAGCGGCGGCTTTACGCCGCGCGCGTCGCGGAGTCAGTCGCCTCTTCGGGAACAGGTCCCCAAATGTACGCGGAAAAAACCGGAGTCGGCTCCGTCTTATCACCGCGCGAAATGACTATTCCAACTGGCTCCGACTTCTTGGCGTCCTTACGAATCTCGTTCATTTTATTTCTCACTTGGTAGGTGCTGGCACATGCCTTTGGCGCCTTCAAAGGCACTCGTCGTACCACGTCGGACGTTCATTCCAAGTGATTGTTAGGTAAAGGCTTATAATGCTGAGCATCGGTACTGATCAGCACTGACCGTCGCACATTGACACGCGGGTTGAGGACACCCGTGTCAGACCGACACCACTAGCTCGCTATCTTCCTCGCGAGAAAGTTTGTCGAGGCTCCGCCGTCCGCCTCGACAGAAATCGTCCAGCCCTTGTAGCATCGGCGCAGCTCAGTCACCGAAACTCCGCGCTTCCCGCGGACGATGGTGCCAACGAGATGCACGCCGCCCTCGCGCGTCGCGCTCTGAAGAACTTCGAACGCTCTGATCCGCTCGTCTGGTGTCAGTCCCGAAAATGCAGCCGGCGTGCAAACAACCGCGCCAAGCGGAGAGTCCGGCGACCAGTCAGCGAGGTCCGCTACCAATCCACGGATCCTGTCGGTGAGACCAGCGGCGTGCGCTGCGTTCATCACGCGCTCGAGAGCGTTCTCCTCGCTGTCGAGTGCCGTCACATCGCAGCCGCGTGCCGCGAGATAGAGAGCGGTTCGCTCGATCTCTCCTCCGGCAACCAGCACCTCCGATTCCGCGGAAGGATGAATTTCCCTCGCCAGAATTCCATCCGGCCGAATTCCCCAGTGTTCGGGGCGTCGGTATTCCTCCAGCAGCTTGATGCGCTTTCGCCGCCACGTGTCGTAGGCGGGAATACGGAGCCTTTTCCGGATGATCCGGTCGACTTCAGCCCAGAGCAGGAGCTCGTCCATTGCGAACTGTTCGCCTGCTCTCAGCGAGGCGGCGGCTTCGTCGCCAATCTTGAGAATGGCTGAGCGCGACACCGACTCCTTGTAGTTCTCGATTTCGTTCTCTACGTAAAGCTCGTACTCGTGCTTGAGAGAACGCGGGATGTGTTGCGCCATGGCCCGGAGCAGGGGTTCGTGCGTGCGCCAGGCGGGTAAGGTAGAGGCGCCGGTTTTTGCCGCAAGGGGCGAAGTTGGAAGCTCAGCCGCGCACACGGCGCGCGTGCCTGAGCGAGGAGAGGTCTACGCCGCTGTAGAGACGAGACCTACGCGCACAGCGTAGTGCACCAGGCTCACGACGTCGCGGACGCCGAGTCGCTTCATCAACTCGCCGCGATGAGACTCGACTGTCTTGACGCTTAGTTTGAGCTCCTTCGCGATCTCTCGCGTGCGATGTCCCTCCGCAACCAGCTTAAGCACTTCGATCTGACGACGAGTGAGCTTCTCCAGTGGACGCCGCGAAGAGATCGCCCGTGTTATCGCCGACGGGAGACGGGCGATGTTCTGCTCGAGCACGAGATCCTCGGCGCCCGCACGAACGAAGGCGACTGCCTGCGCGCCGCTCACTCCCTTCGTGACCACGATAAGTGGAGCTGTTGGTCTTCGCTCTCGGAGTATGTTCAGGGCCGAGAGCGTGTCGAACTTCTGGAGGACATGGTCGGACAGCACTACGTCGGGTGCGAACTCTTCGAGCGCAGTCACGAAGGAAGTCTCGCAATCAGCGCGGTTAAAAACCATCGGCATTGCTGACCGCGTCAGCTCGTTTCTTATCAACGTTGCACCTGCTCCATCGTCCTGCACCAGCAGAACGCGAAGAGATCCGGTCACAGGCGATACAAGGCTTTCCACGAAAGGTCTCCGGCTGGCCCGTTGGGCGGGCGCGAGCATTGCGCACCGTGGGCGGGAACATGACTTTGAAACGGACAGCGTCTGCCCGCTCTTTTACTCTAGTTTGGTTGATGATGATTTGCAACGCGGCCAAAAATGCCCGAGCTGCCTGAAGTCGAGCGCGCCGCTCGCGCACTGGCGGGGGCGGCCGTCGACAAAACGATCGCCTCGGTGAAGGCCATTCACCCTTCGCTCAGGAAGAAGCTGCCGCCTGCGCGGGCGCTCGCGGCGAAGGGGAGGCGGATAGTTGGCATCGAACGCAGAGGGAAGCACCAGCTGCTCCACCTCGACAGCGGCGACACGCTGGTCGTTCACTTCCGGATGAACGGCGACTGGGAGATCGGACGGACCGCTGACGATCTCGATCGCTTCGCGCGTGCTGTGATCGACTTGACCGACGGCACACGCGTCTCGCTCATTGACCGGCGTGCACTCTCGTCGATTACGCTGGATAAGAAAGGGTCATCGTCGCTCCCGAAACTCGGGATTGAAGCAATTGATCCGGCTCTCGACGCCAATCATTTGGCCGCGGCGCTGAGCCGAAAAAAGATTCCCATCAAGCAGGCATTGCTGGACCAGTCCGTCATCGCTGGACTCGGCAACATCTACGCGGCGGAGGCGCTTTGGGAGGCCAGCCTCGACCCAAGGACCCCAGCGAGCAAAGTCACGAACGCGAATCTCGAAAAGCTGGTTGCGGGCATCAGGCTCGTTCTGAATCCGAGAAACCGGCGCCCGGGACGCTACACCGAGCGCCGCGGCGTCGAGCGATTTGCCGTCTATGACCGCGAAGGAAAAAAATGCCGGCGCTGCGATGGAATCATCGAGCGGATCGTGCAGGGCGGAAGGTCCACCTACTTCTGCCCATCCTGCCAGCTCGACTAATCCATCACCTCGAGTAGCGCGCCCTTGATGTAGCCAGTTTCCGGAATCGTGAGCACTTCCGGATGGTCGAGCGGCTGGCCCGTGAAAGCGCGAATCGCGATGCGCCTGCCGCTGTCGGCCGCGGCATCATGCAGCATCGCAAGAAATAGGTCCTTCGTCAGATGAAAGCTGCAGCTCGCGGTATAGAGCAGACCGCCGGGTGCAAGCAGACGCATCGCGCGAAGATTGATGTCCTTGTAGCCGCGAATCGCTCCCGGAATCGCGGCGCGCGTTTTTGCGAACGCGGGCGGATCCAGGACTATCGTGTCGAACGTGATCCCTTCGCGCTCCTTCTTCCTCAAGTAGTCGAAAGCATTCGCCTCGACGAAGGAAATGTTGTCGAGCGAGTTGCGCGTTGCGTTCTCCGCGGCCCGGGCGAGCGCCGGACCCGACGAATCGAGCGCAACCACGTGCGTCGCCTTCCGCGCCAAATGCAGCGCGAACGACCCGTGATAACTGAAGCAGTCGAGCGCTCTGCCGCGCGCGACGGTCCCGACGAAATGCCTGTTCTCGCGTTGATCGAGGAAAGCGCCCGTCTTCTGGCCTGTCCACGGGGCGGCAAGAAATCTGATTCCGTACTCCTGCACCTCGATCTCGCGCGGCACGTCACCGCGAAGCACGACCGTCTCGCGCGGAAGTCCTTCCTTCGCGCGCAGGGCAACATCGTTCCTCGCCAGGATTCCATCGGACTCGACGAGTGACTCCAGGGAATTGAGTATTTCGTCCCGGAAGTGCTCGAGCCCGGCACTCATGAACTGGACGACCAGCCAGGATGCGTACCGATCGCAAACCAGCGAGGGACATCCATCCGCTTCGCCGTGAACCAGACGGAACGCGTTCGTGTGATCCTCCAGCGGGGTACGTCGCGCGATGGCTGAAGCCAACCGCTCGTCCCACCATGCCTGATCGATCACTGCATTCGGGTCGCGATCCAGAAGCCGCAACGAGATCTCCGACAGCGGGCTCCAAAGCGCCCACCCCAGTGCCTTGCCGCGACTGTCATGTACGAGGACCGCGCCGGCATCCATTAGCGGACGCTCGATCACATCCGTGCGGTAGATCCACGGATGGCCCGCCAGCCATCGGCGGGCACCCTTCACGTTGACCCGTGCGACAGTCATCGGGTGAATGTAATGACGGCTGCGCATCGCCCGTACGGTTCTTGCGAAAAACCGGAGCCATGAAAGAATTCATTCCACTCTCAGCGGGTGCCGCAGCGGCAGGCGGGCTGCTGCTCCGCGAGCATAACCTCCGCATGCAGGCCGAGCGCTTGAGCGCGGCGACCTTCGAGAGCCTCCTGAAAGCGATCGACGCCAACGATCCCATCACCGGGGCACACGTCCGGCGCGTCGCGTCCTACGCTCTAATACTCGCCGAAGCCGCGAACCTGGACGAGCGCACGCGACGCAGCATCGAGCGCGTCGCGCTGTTCCACGACATCGGAAAGCTCCACGGCGCTCTCACCGATATTTTTCACGACCCGTCCAGGCTGACACCCGAGGAACGGCGGGCAGTGATGACCCACCCGCAACGTGGTGCCGAGGTCCTCGCTGCGCTCACAACCTTCTATCCTGATCTGGGGAAAGGCGTCGCCGCTCATCACGAGCGCTGGGATGGAACGGGATATCCTCGCGGCCTCAAGGGGAGAAGAATTCCAATCGCAGCCCGCGTGGTCGCAATCGGCGACACCTTCGATGCGATCACTCACCGTCGTCGCTACAGCCACGCGCGCAGCCTGGCTGCGGCGACTCGCGTGATCGCTGACGGTCGCGGTACCCAATTCGACCCTGATTTGGTGGACATCTTTCTGCGTCGGGATGTGCGCGCGGAAATAGAGAACGCGATGCGACGCGCGCACGCGCCGAAAAAGAACGGGGGGAATCGCCGGCGCGGTGCATTGCAGCCCGCACCCGATGTTAGCTTCCGATGGCGCCCGCGAGAGCGCGGGTCGCGCGCTCGGGATCGTCAGAGTTAAAGATTGCGTTGATCACGCCGACTCCGGCGGCGCCGTGGATCCTGATCTGGAGCGCGCGGTCCGCGGTTATTCCTCCCACCGCCACGGCTGGCACTTCCACCAATCTGGCTAGCCGCTCGAAGCCGGTCACTCCGATCGCCGCACCTGCATCGCTCTTTGAATCGGAGCCAAAGACCGGACCGATTCCGACGTAGTCTCCGTCCTTCGCGTTCGCGAGCTCGGCATCGGTGCCGAGCGAGGCCCCAATGATGAATCCCGGCGGCGCAAACCTGCGGATCGCCGCGACTGGAAGATCGGCCTCGCCGACATGGACGCCCGCGGCGCCGGCTGCGAGCGCGATGTCCGCCCTGTCATTCACGATCACCGGAACTGACACCTTGCTCATTATCTGTCGAGTGATTTCGACAACCTCTCGCGGCGTGGCGTTTTTGAGGCGGATCTGAACGCTGGTCGCGCCGCCGCGCACCGCGGCGGCCACCCGATCGACCAGCTGGCCCCTCTGATCCTCCGCGTCGTCAGTGATCGCCACGAGACGCAGGATTTTCGGATCGAGCGTCACTTTACCGCGATGTGTGCGTGCGGCTTGTGGATGTACTCGAAGTTTTCTTCTTCCCGCTCGTCGACGCTGGTTTCGTGGATTTCTTCGCCACCGCTTTTTTTGCGGAAGCCGTCTTTTTGGCTGACGACCTCGATGTCGTCTTTGGCGTCGATTTGGCCGCTGGCTTTTGGGCGGTCGCCATTGCGACTCTCTCTACCCTCCTATCTCCTGCCAGCCTGCTGGCCCGGACCTCTCTGATCGCCGTCGTGTGCTCGCCGAGGGTCATCCGGAATTCATGGTGACCATCGCGACTAGCGACAAAGTAGAGATATGGAACGTTGGCCGGATTCGCCGCTGCGACGAGACTCGCCACTCCCGGCGAAGCCACAGGGCCGGGCGGAAGTCCCTTATGCACGTAAGTGTTGTACGGCGACTGGACCGCGAGGTTCTTGTACAGCACGCGTCCTACGTGGTGACCCAGAGCGTACTGCACCGTCGGATCCGCCTGCAATAGCATTCCCTTCCTTAGCCGGTTGTAATAGACGGCGGCGATGACTGGTCGTTCCTCCGGCAGTCGCGCTTCGCGCTCGACTATTGAAGCCATCGTCACGAGATCGTTGCGGTTGATGTTCAGCGCAATTGCCTTCGCATCCCAATCCGGCTTCCATCGGCGCTCGAAGTCGTAGACCATTTCGCGCACAGCCTGTCGTGCCGTTGTGCCGATCGGAAACGCGTACGTATCCGGAAACAGGTATCCCTCGAGCGTTGGTGTCGGGAGGTCGAGCCTTGCCAGAAGTGCGGTGTCGCGCACCGCGACCTGGACTGACTCCACAGGCACTTTAAGGGTGCGAGCCAGCAGCGGCGCGATCTGTGAGACGGTGTAGCCTTCGGGTATCGTGATCGTATTCACGAGCCCGTGTCCGCCATGCAGCGCGCTGATGATGTCGCTCCACGGAGTACCGTGTTTCAAGAGATACGTCCCTGGCTTGATGTTACGATCGCCGCCGGTCAACCGGGCGTAGATTCGAAACATCTTGCGCCAGCCGACGAGGTTTGCTCTGGAGAGCGAATCCGCTGCGTCCGCGAAGCTCGCGCCGCGGGGGATGATTACGCGCGTCGAATTCCCGTACGGTTTTTGTCCGCACGCGGCGAGCACGAAGCACCCCGCGGCGAATGCCGCGCGGATCTCAGTCCGGAACATTGAGGGCGTTCTGCAGGAGAATCGCTGCGGCCAGTGAGTCGACATCGCCCTTTCGGCCGCGCGGGGATTCTCCAAGCTCTTTTAGAGTACGCAATGCTGCCGCCGTGGTGAACCTTTCATCATAGAAACGAACGGGCATACCCGTACGTTTCGAGATTTCCGCTCCCAAAGCGCGTACTTCGCTGGTCCATTCGGTGTCCATGCCGTCCCCGTCGAGCGGCAACCCCACTACGAAGCCAACGGCGCCCAATTCCGTGGCGCGCGCGAGAATTTTTGTGATTGGGGGTCTCTTGCCCGCTCGTCGCTCGATGAAGCCGGCCGGAGTGGCGATAATGCCGAGCGGGTCGCTTATCGCCAGGCCGATCCGCTTCCGGCCGTAGTCAACCGCGAGAAAGCGAGCCAGCGCAGGATTCACCGCTCCACTCCTAACCCTGCGCCATCTGCGTGAAGAATTCCTTGTTGTTCTTCGATTTGGCCATCTGCCGCAAGAGAAACTCGATCGCCTCCGCTTCCGGCATGTCCGCAAGGAATTGTCTGAGGAGGATTATCCGATTGATCTCCGCTTGGCTGAGCAGAAGCTCCTCTTTTCGCGTGCCCGACCGGAAGATGTCGATCGCGGGATAGATGCGTCGGTCGGCGATCTTTCGATCGAGCACAAGCTCCATGTTGCCCGTGCCCTTGAACTCCTCGAAGATCACATCGTCCATGCGTGAGCCGGTTTCGGTGAGGGCGGTCGCGATTATCGTCAGCGATCCGCCCGCGTCGATGTTCCGCGCCGAGCCGAAAAACCGCTTCGGCTTGTGCAGGGCGCTCGCGTCCACGCCACCGGATAGAATCTTTCCCGATTGCGGGGCGACGGTGTTGTGCGCGCGAGCAAACCGCGTGAGCGAATCGAGCAGAATCACGACATCCTTTCCGCTCTCCACGAGCCGCTTCGCCTTTTCGAGAACCATGTCCGCGACCTGAACGTGGCGCGCTGCTCCTTCGTCGAAGGTCGAGCTTATCACTTCAGCCCGCGTCGTGCTCGCTATCATCTCGGTCACTTCTTCCGGCCGCTCATCGATGAGCAGGACGATGATAGTGACCTCGGGATGATTCTCCGCAATTGCGTTCGCCATCTTGTGGAGCAGGATCGTTTTTCCCGCGCGGGGCGGAGAAACGATGATTCCGCGCTGGCCCTTCCCGATCGGCGCCATGATGTCGACTACGCGCATGCTGAGATCGCCGTCCGCCATCTCCAGCCGAAGCCGCTCGTCCGGATACTGCGGCCGCAGATTGTCGAACGGGATGCGATCCTTCGCTTTCTCCGGATCCTCGCCGCTGACACTCTCCACCTTTAGAAGCGCCAGGTAGCGCTCCCAGGGTTTCGGCGGGCGTACCTGACCGCGAATGTCGTCGCCCGTCCTCACGCCGAACCGTTTGATCTGCGAGGGCGAAACGTAGATGTCGTCAGGACCCGGCAGGTAGCTCCAGTCCTGGCTGCGCAGAAAACCGTAGCCCTCGGGAAGGATCTCGAGGACGCCGTCGCCGTGCAGCACGATGTCGGTATCGAGCAGATTCTGCTCGATCTGGAAAATCAGATCCTGCTTTCGAAGACCCGACGAGCCATCGATCCTGAGGCCGTCGGCCATCTCCTGGAGCTCGGTCACGGATTTTCGCTTTAACTCGGCGATATCCACGCTACGGGTGGGAGAAAAAAGAGAAAGAAACCGGCGGGTGACTGAGCTCGAGCGCTCAGAAGGTGCGGGGAGTGGTGCGGAGGGAAAAAGGCGGGAGGGCGACGCTGCGCCCGATTTACCCGAAAGTAACGGCGACCAAAAACACGGTCAAGTCAGAAGTTGATGTAGCGGAGTGGGTGTTTCCTGACATCGGTCATGAGGGAATCGAGTAATGCACGGCTGCGACCGAGCTCTCTTGACAGCACGCTGTCGGAGTGCGCCGCCGCTATCGACCGAACAGGGTTGGAGAGCATCGCGCTCAGACTATCCAGTTTGGACATCACTCCGTTGGCTTTGGCGACGAGTGTAGTGTCGCGACGAAACCTTCCAACGCTTCCCCTGTTCGACGACAGCAGCGCCCGGATTGAATCGGCGCCCGCCATCACCTCCGATGCGCGAGCCGTGAGATTGCCACGCGTCGCGAGGGACAGAGTGCCGTTCGCGCGAGCCAGCTTCGTCGAAACGCGCGACGTCCGGGCGCTCAGGTCCGCTACGCCGGGCATGCCGTGAGCGCGAAAATTCCCGATGGTTCCCTCTTGGCTAGCGACCTTCGAATTAAGCTGCCGCACCTGCGAGCTGAGCGCTGCAAATTCCGGAGTGAGCGTCGACACATCTTCGGCGAGATTTGCGATCGACGCGATCTGACGGGCGTGCACGGTGTCGCCGTTGTGAAGGGGAGGGGCGAGCGCAGTTCCAGTCGAGATGTAAACGATAACGGCGCCGATCAGGCTGCCGCCCGGCTCGATCTGGGCGTAGGAGTCCCTGCGCGTGTTGGGTAAACCTTGTGTGAGGAAGTCCGTCGTGATGAGTACACGCTCCAGCGTGTCCACGCCCGGCGGCCGGAAGGTGACTGACCTTACCAGCCCTTCTTTTTTTCCGCCGAGCCAGACCTCAGTCCCTGGAAGCACTCCGGTAGCGTCATCGGTGACGATATACAGAGTTACTTTTTTCCCATGAAGCGCGCCGACGCGCGCAAAAAGGAGGATGATCAGAACCAGCCCGGCGATCACCCCCGCCGCAATTATACCGCCTCTCAGCTCGGTCCAGTGATGTTGGCGGGGCATTGGCGTGAATATAAACGCGCGGTTTGTTGACTGCTTATCTTATGTCGCATCGATGAAGCCACGACACCGAGCCAAATGCTGATTGGAGTGCCGCGCGAAATCGCGCGTGGCGAGCGTCGTGTCGCTCTCGTCCCGGACGTCGCACCCCAGCTGATTCGCGCCGGCCATCGCATCGTTGTCGAGCGTCAGGCAGGTCTGAGGGCAGGGTTCACGGACGAGGCCTATCGATCCGCTGGCTGCGATCTCGCCGATACCGGACCAGAGATCTACTCCTCTGCGCAGATGGTTCTCAAGATTCAGAGACCCGGACGCGACGAAGCGAACGGTGAGGCCGAGCTGGATCTGTTCCATGAAGGCGCAGTGCTCATCGGCTTGCTGCAGCCGTCCGGCGACCCCTCCCTGTTTCTGCGGCTAGCCGAGCGGAAGATCGTAGCCTGCAGCATGGAGCTTGTGCCGCGCACAAGCCGCGCCCAGATGATGGACGCTCTTTCGTCGCAAAGCACTGTCGCGGGATACAAAGCCGTTCTGCTCGCGGCAAACGCGCTCCAGAAGTTCTTCCCGATGCTCATGACCGCGGCCGGCACGGTCCGGCCAGCGCGCGTTCTCGTGATCGGCGCGGGCGTGGCCGGCCTCCAGGCGATCGCTACAGCGAGACGCATTGGCGCCGTCGTCGAAGCGTTCGACACGAGACCGGTGGTGAAGGAGCAAGTGCAAAGTCTTGGCGCCGCCTTCGTCGAGCTCGACGTCCACGCGCTTGATGCCCAGGATTCAGGCGGCTACGCGCGAGAGCTGAGCAAGGAGCACATTAGACGCGAGAAAGAGCTTATTCACAAACACGCCACGCAGTCCGACGTGATCATCACCACCGCTCTTGTCCCGGGCAAGCCGGCGCCGCTTTTGATCGAGGAAGAGACGGTGAAAGCAATGCGGCCAGGATCGGTGATCGTCGATCTCGCCGGAGAACAGGGCGGCAACTGCGCACTGACTGTCCCTGGCGAAACCACGGTCCAGCATGACGTCACGATCATTGCGCCCCTTCACATCTCCAGCGACCTCGCATTCCACGCCAGCCAGATGTACGCCAGAAACGTCGCCGCACTCGTCACACTGCTCGCGCCACACGGCGAGCTCAACCTCAATTTCTCCGACGACATCATCGACGCGGTCGTCGTAACCGCAGCCGGCGAGATCAGGAACTCCGGTATACGTCAGCGGCTCGGTCTCTCGAATCCCAGAATCACCAACGCGGAGTCAGCAAAGTGAGCCAGGAGCTCGTTCTCGGCATTTATGTCTTCATCATGGCGATTTTCGTGGGATTCGAGGTCATAAGCCGCGTCCCGTCAGTGCTTCACACCCCGCTTATGTCGGGAACCAACGCGATTCACGGAATCGTCGTGCTCGGCGCTATGCTCGTGGCCGGGTCCGCCAATACTCTTATCCTGCACGTTCTCGGTTTCATCGCCGTGGTCTTCGGCGCGGCAAACGTGTTTGGCGGATTCGTCGTCACCGACCGAATGCTCGAGATGTTCAAGAAGCGGGAACCCGGGACTGCGGAGAAAGAGGATGCTTGATTTCCGCGGCTCGGTGATAGCGGTTAGCTACATCATCGCCGCGATTCTTTTCATCTTCGGGCTCAAGCGACTGAGCTCTCCCGCAACCGCGCGCTCGGGGAATCGTTTGGCCGCCGTCGGAATGGTGCTCGCACTTGTGGTCACGCTGCTCGACCGGCAGATCCTCTCGTACTGGACGATCGCGCTCGGAACTCTCGTCGGGGCTGTGATCGGGATCTACTTCGCCAGAACGGTGCAGATGACGGCGATGCCCCAGATGGTCGCGCTATTTAACGGGATGGGGGGCGCGACGGCTGCTCTTGTCTCCGTCGCCGAGTTTCTGCGACTGACTGGTTCGGGCGAAGCGATCGCAGTTGGTGAATCCACGTCGATCGTCCTCGGCACCGCAATCGGAGCGATCTCTTTTACGGGGAGCATCATCGCATTCGGAAAGCTGCAGGAAATCCTTCCGGGCAAACCGCTCCAGTTTCCGCTTCAGCGCCTGATCAACGCGCTGATTCTGCTCGCGGTCGTTGTGTTCGGAATACTGGTGGTGGCCGGCGGTGGCTCTTCACAGCTCTGGACACTGTTCGCGATGGCGCTCGTGCTTGGCGCGATGTTCGTGCTTCCGATCGGCGGGGGCGACATGCCGGTCGTGATCTCGATCCTGAATTCGCTCACCGGCCTCGCTGCCGCGCTCACAGGTTTCGTTCTCCACAACCAGATGCTCGTGGTCGCCGGCGTACTGGTCGGCGCCTCGGGAACGTTGCTGACGTTGTTGATGAGCACGGCTATGAACCGCTCCATTGCGAACGTGCTGTTCGGCGCGTTCGGCGCCGGAACGAGTGGGACATCGTCGCAGGCAACGGACGTGGTGCGCACCGTCAGACAAACTACGCCAGAGGATACGGCGATAGCGCTCGCCTACGCGCGCAGCGTCGTGATCGTACCGGGCTACGGTCTCGCGGTGGCGGAGGCCCAGCATACGGTGCGCGAGCTGGCGACGGATCTCGAGAAACGCGGAGTCGACGTCAAGTACGCGATCCACCCCGTTGCCGGTCGGATGCCCGGGCACATGAACGTGCTCCTCGCCGAGGCGAACGTCCCCTACGATCAACTGCTGGAGATGGATCAGGTGAACGGGATGTTCCCGCAGACCGACGTCGTCCTCGTCGTTGGCGCGAACGACGTGGTGAACCCGGCTGCGCGCGACGATCCGTCCAGTCCGATTTACGGAATGCCCATCCTCGACGTCGATCGTGCGCGGAACGTCATCGTCCTAAAGCGCAGCATGGGTCACGGATTCGCCGGGATCGACAACGCGCTCTTCTATCATGAGAAAACGCGGATGCTCTTCGGCGATGCGCGTCAATCTCTCACGCAGGTCGGACAAGCCCTTAAGGCCGCATAGCACTGAGCGCGCGTTGCCTACACGTTTCTGTGCGGTCGAGGCAAGGTGTCCCCTTCGGCGACGACGGCCCTTGGTCGGAGCCGCCAACTACGCTCGTTCGCTCTGCTCACTCGCGCGTCTCCTCGGGCAGGGCCTTGGACGTCGCCTGTGGGGACGCCCCGCCTCTCCCAAACCGAGGTGTAAAGCGCGCACACTACGCTATCGCGCGCAACCTAGTCCGTAGAGCGAGGTTCGCCGCTTGGGCGCGACGCGAGATAGGGAAGGAGGGAGGACGTCCTCGCAAGCAGCGTCACGCGTAGCAAGAGACTCGCGTAAAAAAAAACCATCTATAAAGCCTGTTGGAGCCAGCGAGGCTCGATGCGTGTAAGCGAGTGAGCTGCTGAAGAGGACGTCCTCCCTCCTGACCTGCGCCGCGACGCCGGAATCGCAAACGGGCTGGCGCAGGGGAATGCGCGCGGCGGGACTCGAACCCACGACCTTCGGCTCCGGAGGCCGACGCTCTATCCAACTGAGCTACGCGCGCGGTAGAAACGACTTCCGAGGGGAACTAACTTCCTCTCATGACACCCGCAAAACGTAAGATAACGGTTCTTTCAGGCGATGGCATTGGCCCGGAAGTCGTCGAAGCCGCATTGGCAATCTTAAAGGCGACAAACGTCCCAGTCGAGTTCGAGAAATGCGAAGCCGGGGCTCGGGCATTTCAGAAGGGCATCAAGACCGGAATCCCGACCGACACCGTCAATTCGATCGAGCGTACGCGCGTCGTACTGAAGGGCCCGCTCGAGACTCCGATCGGTTACGGGAACAGAAGCGCCAACGTCACGCTCCGAACTTTGTTCGAGACGTACGGCAATATTCGTCCAGTGCGCGAGCTGCCCGGTGTGCAGACGGCATTCACCGGCCGCAAGCTCGACATCGTCATCGTCCGCGAGAACATCGAAGATCTATACGCCGGCATCGAGTACATGCAGACGCCCGGCGTCGCCGAAGGACTCAAGCTCATTTCGCGCGAGGGGTGCGAGAAAATCGTGAAGCTAGCCTTCGCGTTCGCAATCGCCGAAGGCCGCAAGCGCGTTCACTGCGCAACCAAGTCGAACATCATGAAGCTCACCGAGGGCCTGCTCCAGCACACCTTCGAGGAGTTTGCGCCGCAATATCCGTCGGTCGAATCGAAACACATTCTCATCGATAACTGCGCTCACCAGCTCGCGATGCGTCCAGAACAGTTCGACGTCATCGTCACGACCAACATGAACGGCGATATCCTGAGCGATCTTACCTCGGGCCTCACCGGAGGTCTCGGCTTCGCGCCGTCGGCGAACATCGGAAACGACGTCGCCATCTTCGAGGCTGTCCACGGCTCGGCGCCCGATATAGCGGGGAAGAACAAAGCGAATCCGACCGCGCTCGTACTGAGCGCCGCGATGATGCTCCGTCATGTCGGAGAAGGCAAAGCCGCGAACGATGTGGAGCAAGCCGTGCTGGTGACGCTCGAGAGCGGCGTCCGAACCAGCGACATGATGGGCGTACAAAATCCGGCGTCCACATCGGACTTTACTTCGGCCGTGATCGCCAACCTCGGCACGCGGTCTCGACTCAGCCCACCTCGCGATTACACACGAGTGGACCTGCCCCCAGCGCGAACTGGAGTTAACGCCGTGGCCACTGCCAGCAGGCGAGTCAACGGAGTGGACGTGTACATCGAATCTCAGCTCGATCCTGGCGTGTTGGCCGCCAGCCTCGATTCGCTCGCGCAGTCGTCGAAGCTTCGCCTCGAGATGATCACGAATCGCGGCGCAATGGTCTATCCTTCCAGCGGCCGGAGCATCTCACTCGTCGATCACTTTCGCTGCCGTTTCGTGACTCGCGAGCCCGGCGCGAATGTCGCCGACACGGATTGCCTCGCCCTCGTCGCGACGATCGGAGACGCCCATCGCTGGATGCACGTCGAGAAGCTCCAGGAATTCGACGGCGAGCCCGCCTTCAGCCGATCTCAGGTCTAGCGCGCGCGGTACCTCGCGTTAGATAAGAAGCTTGGACGCCCTCATTGGAGACTTCGAGATGAGCACCACGTTCGACCGCCGTTCATTCATGGGATACTTCGCCGGTGTTGGTCTGACCTCGACACTTTTTCCCGGGGTGCTCTGGGCCAAGCTTGCTGGCGGTGCCGACATTACAGTCGAGACAATCGCGAGCGCCGAGGAAGTCGCTGGGGTTCACTTCGATGCTGCCGAGCGGGAGCTGATGCTCGATGGACTGAAGCAGCAGGAACAGCGGTTGGATGCCCTCCACAAGATTCCACTCGCCAACTCCGTCAGTCCGGCCATTGTCTTCGACCCCGTTCCGCCGGGCAAGAAAATTCTTGTGGGAGGATCGAAGCGGATGGTCCGCGGCAAAGTGCCGCAGCATAGCCTGAGTGAGAATCTCGAGGATCTCGCGTTTCTACCGGTGACCGCGCTGTCAGAGTTGGTTCGCACGAAGCGCGTCTCGTCTCTGGACCTCACGCAAATGTATCTCGCACGGCTCAAGAGGTACGACCCCGTGCTCCACTGCGTCATCTCGCTCACCGAAGACCGCGCCCTCAACCAGGCTCGCGCGGCCGATGCCGACATCCGGCGTGGAAAATACCGTGGACCGCTGCACGGAATCCCGTGGGGAGCGAAGGATTTGTTGGCGGTGCGCGGTTACAAAACCACCTGGGGAGCTGGGCCATATAAGGACCAGGTCATCGACGCCGACGCGACAGTGGTCCAGCGACTTGACGCCGCCGGCGCCGTACTCGTCGCGAAGCTCTCGCTCGGTGAGCTCGCCCAAGGCGATGTCTGGTTTGGGGCCATGACCAGAAATCCTTGGAAGGTTGATCAGGGATCGAGCGGGTCGTCGGCAGGTCCTGCGTCCGCAACTTCAGCCGGCCTGGTTGGGTTCGCGATCGGCAGCGAGACACTGGGCTCGATCTCGTCTCCTTCGACCCGCTGCGGAGTCACGGGGTTGCGGCCGACCTTTGGTCGCGTGCCGCGGACCGGCGCGATGGCGCTCTCGTGGACGATGGACAAGCTCGGTCCGATCTGCCGGACCGTCGAGGATTGCGCCCTTGTGCTCGACACCATCCAGGGGCCGGACGGCCACGACAACAGCGTCATACCGGCTGACTATAACTGGGACGCGAGTCTCTCTCCGCGAAAGCTGCGCGTCGGCTACGTCAAATCCGCGTTCGATCTCCCGGAAACCGATCCCGCGGACCCAAAGCGCAATCTGCACCCGACGAAGAAATTCGACGACGCAGCCCTCGACGTCTTCAAGAGGCTTGGGGTGAATCTTATTCCCGTCGATCTGCCCGACATCCCTTATGACGCGATGCGGATCATTCTCACTGCCGAGGCGGCGGCCGCGTTCGACGAGCTCACCCGGTCAGAGCGTGACAAGCTTATGGTGCAACAGGGAAAGTTCGACTGGCCGAACACCTTCAGAACTTCCCGCTTCATTCCGGCGGTCGATTATGTGAATGCCAACCGGCTGCGTTCAGTCGCCATCCAGAAATGGGACGACCTGATGAACTCGGCGGACGTGATAGTGACGCCCACAGGCGCCGCGAATCTATCGCAGCTCGTCGCAACCAATCTCACCGGTCATCCGGCACTCATTCTTCCGAACGGCTTTCGCGACGATGGAACGCCCGTCTCACTCACCTTCCTGGGAGGACTATTCCAGGAGGCGAGGCTGCTCGCGGTCGGTCGTGCTTACCAGGAGGCCACCGACTTTCATCTCAAACATCCCGTGGTGCCTCTGACGCCCGCCGCGAGCGGGTGAAGCTCACGGCGACAACGAAAACTCGAGCTTGAAGTAGGCGGCAGACTCTCTGCTCGTGAACACGGCTCGGCTCCCCCCGACGTTCTTGTAACCGACCACAGCGGTCGTCCTGAAGTTTGGTGTCCATGCGTATTCGAGGGTCGGCCCGATGTCGAACTCGTTCGTCGTGATACCGTTCTTGCCTCCGCCCTGTCCAATGACCTCGAGACCGATTCGGGTTGGATGGGTCACCGAGTAGCCGAACGGGACTGATCCCCGGCCTCGCGCCCAGATGTACTGGCTGCCGAAGTTGTACTCCGAAAGGAACTGAGTGCTCGCCGCTCTCCGCCCCGTACCGTTGTGATACGCGCCGAAGCTGGCTGTCACTCCCTTCTCTCCACCCGACGCTGCCCCTGGTATGCCGAGAGCCGGATTGTGCACCCACGAGTAGCCCACTCCGAATGAGACACCCGTATTCGTGCCCGAGTGCGCGAGACCAATCGTTGGATTGATCGCGCTCAACGTCTGCCGCGTCCCGGGTATCGGGTAGTCGAGAAGCCAGCCATTGAGGTCGAAATAGGGCGTCCATCCCAGTCCGCCGGAGCCGACGTACACCCCGAGGAGATAGAACTGTGTCTGGCGTGTATCGGCTTCCGCAGAACCATAGAGCGACGGGTGTAGCTGCGCCTCCGCCGTTCGCGCGAATGCCGAGACGCCCAGGAACGCTGCTGCCAGGAGTACCGCATTCTGATGTCTTTTGAATTTCATGTCCTTGCTCTCTGTTGTAGTTCGAGCGGCCTACCGATGTGCGCTGCGCCCCAGGAATTATCTCGGCCTGCGGACGCCCACTGCCGCTTTGTGGCTTGACCCGGGGTATGCCAGATTCGTACCCCGGCACAGCTTACAGCGCCGTCCTTCGCCATCACATTCCGGGCGCGACGCGGGCAAACGGACGCTCACTGGCGCGCCGAGGAGCCCGGCAGAGTTCCTGCATGTTTCGTCCGCATTCGTCTTCCATTGTCAGCTGCCAAATCCATGCGATTTAACGGACGCTTCCGTTCGCTAACCACGCTCGTCGTTCTTACGCTCAGCGCAAGCAGCGCCGATGCGCAGGGACGGACCAGGAAAAAGACCTCCCGACCGAAGCCCGCCCCAACTCGCCCGGCACCGCCGGCATCCATCGTGCCCTCGCCCGACGGCGGTGCGAATGTGCTGGACGAGCGCGAGCTCTTTCTGAATTCAGCGCGAACCGCGTGGGCATTCGTCGATCGCAATTACCAGAGCTCCACGGGCCTAACGCGCGCCCACGACACCTACCAGTTCGTCACCGTCTGGGACATAGCTAGCGGCATCGCTGCACTCTACTCGGCTCATGAGCTTGGGCTCATCGCCGACGCTCCGTTCAATCAGAGGATGCAGAGAGTCCTGTCTACGCTAGGGACGATGGACCTTTTCGATCGCGTCGCCTTCAACAAATCGTATGACGCGAAGAGCGGACGCATGATCGACCGCCGCGAGCACATCTCTTCACGCGGCATCGGGTGGTCCGTGACAGACATCGGGCGACTACTCATCTGGCTGCGAATTATCGCCGTAAATCAGCCCCAGTTCGCGTCCCAGGCAACCGCAGTGGTAAAACGGCTCGACATGGGGCGGCTCGTTCAGGACGGGTACCTCCACGGAGAAGATCTCGATCCCAGGACGGGGGCTCGCCGCTCATTCCAGGAGGGGCGGATTGGATACGAGCAATACGCCGCGTCGGGCTTCGCGCTTTGGGGGGTGCGCGCCGACAAAGCCATCGATGCGCGCCTCAACGCCCTGCCCGTCAACGTGCTCGGCGTTTCGATCGTCGCCGACAAACGTGGCGACGAGAGAATCACCAGCGAGCCATACATAATGATGGGAATGGAGACGGGGTGGTTTTCCCCCGAGCTCCGGCAGCAGGCGTGGCGGGTTCTCGCGGCCCAGGAGGCGAGGTACAAGTCCACAGGGGTGATTACCATGGTGAGTGAAGACGCCCTCCCCGACCCGCCTTACTATTTCTATTACTACGACGTGTACCGGCAGGGCAGGACTTTTGTCGTCGACGCGCCGGTGGGATCTTTCGTGGAAAATCCGCGTTGGATCAGCTCGAAAGCCGCGTTCGCCTGGCACGCGCTCCTTCCTTCCCCGTACACGCTCGCCGCGATTCAGGCAGTCATGCCCGCGGCGATTCCCGGACGGGGATGGGGCGCGGGTGTGTATGAAGGCAGTAGGCGCCCCACCGGCGATGCTAGTCTAAATACAGCCGCTTTGATTCTCGAAGCAGCAGTTTACAATCTGCACGGCCATCCATTCATCGCCGCTCGACTCGATTGAATCCGCTATACGCTGCGCTCAGCCAGTCCTAACGCGTAATCGGCCCACCACTGTCCCGCGACCGGCGCGCCGTTGCACGCGCCGTCAGATTCGCCGGGGGTTTTGATCCACAGATAGGCATCTACGAGCGGATCAGCAGTAAGCGTCGTAGGCCGGAAGCCAAGTCCACGGCCCGCTGGATTGCACCATTGGTTGTCCGACGTGGGACCGAGGCCGTTGCGACTCGTATCGATGACGAAATGCTTGCCGCCGATCAAGGCAGACACGGACTTACCGTAGGCAATGAGATTCGACGTGTACTGGAAGTTCGAGACGTTGAGTGCGAAACCATCCGCGCCCGCAACGTTCGCGCGTTGAAGCCTGGACGCCTGGTCGCTCGGCGAACGCCACGCCGAATGCCCGCCGTCGAGGTAGACCGCCACATCCCTGCTCGCCGACTTTAGCACGCTCACGGCGTACTGGATCAGATCCATTCGCGTCGCCAGGTCGGCTGACGATAGACAGTCGGTCTGCGTGAGCGCGTCGGGCTCGAGAATTACGACCGCCTTGTGCCCAACCAGGCCATTCGCGAACGCTGCGATCCACGTCTTGTACGCCGCGGCAGAGCCGACTCCTCCGGCCGAAAGGCCGCCGCAATCGCGTTGCGGGATGTTATAGGCGACGAGAACTGGCACCGCTCCTGCCGTCGCCGCAGTATTAGCTGCGCTGCTGACAGCCGAAAAAACGTCGCCGTTCCACTCGCCGAACCACTGCGCTTGCGAGCCTGAGGCAATCTTGTCAATCTGTGCAGCGTCCCCGGGACGCGTGGCGCGCCACGAATCGGCGGTCTGCTTCGCGCTCGAGTTCGGATCGACCCAGAGATTCATGCCGGAGATCGGATTGCCGGTCACGGGAAGAGGCGTAGAAGAATTGTTTCCACCGGCATCGATCGTTCCGTTGGGCGAAGTCGAATCTCCAGCGCAAGCCGCTAAGGCGAAAACCGCCGTAGCGACGGCCAGCTGTGCGGCGGTATTCCGAATAGCCTGGCCGGAACGATGAATGGCGAAACGAACACGTTGTATGGTAGCCACTGACATGTCTCCCAAACGGAGATGGTCCGGGAGCACTAGTAAGTGCCGCCGGCTCTTTTGAATGCGCGACGAACCTGGTGTGATTGGCCAGTATTTCAGCAGGACCAGGCGCGCGTGAGTTGCCTACCTCTACTCTTTGGACGACCGTGAAAAACGCGCGGCACCTCAGCAGTAAAACTCGGCTCGGCCGACCCTCTGTCGCCGTGATAACTCTCCCGGGGGCGCTCCGATTTATTATTGCCGCGGCTGCTTTTTGGGGTCCGACAGGCCTCGCGCAGGTTCCCGCTGCGACTCCGGCGCGCCGGGTTATAGATCTCGGCGGTGATTGGCGCTTCCTCCCCAACAATGACTCGCGCTCTTTCGCGGACTCCAGTGTCAACGATTCGAGCTGGCCACTGATGCGGCTTCCATCGAACTGGTTCTTACAGGGATCGAAGAGTTATCCGACGAACGTGGACAAGGGCTCGGCAAATGGCGCGGGGTCGGGGGAGCTCTGGCCGGTAGATCCTGAGGGAGGCCTCGACTGGGAGGGCACCGTATGGTTTCGCCGTACCTTTGACTGGCAGCCTGGCGCGGGCACTCGTGCGATCCTCGACCTCGACATGGTCGACTACATCGCCGATGTCTTCGTCAACGGAGTCCGCGCGGGTGCGCACGAGGGCTATTTCCAGAAGTGGTCGCTCGATGTCACTCCCGATCTCCACGCCGGAAAGAATCTGATCGCCATCAGGGTGTCCGCGCCCGAGCTGCCGTTCGACATGTCGGCGCGCTACCCAATCTCCTGGCCGAAAGAGCAGAACCAGATAAAGGGAATTTTTGTCTATCACGACACGCGTCCGGGCGCGACGTCGGCTCGCGGACAGGAGAGATCCACCGGCGGCATCCTGCGCGGCATTACCCTCCGCGAAAGTTCAGGGATCGATCTGGTTCGCGTCAACGTCACGAGCCTGGCTGTCTCGAACGCATCGGCGAGCCTCGTGGTCGATGCCACCATCCGTAATTGGGGCCGAGACACCATTCGCGCCGAACTGAACGGCGTCATCTCCTCGAGGAATTTTCAGAGCTACGACCAACTGCCCGTGAAGCTCGCGGTCGTCGCCTCCCCCGGCGAGTCGCGCTTCACCACGCGGGTGACGCTCAACAAGCCGGCACTCTGGTGGTCCTGGGATTTCGGGAAGCCGAATCTCTACCAGCTCGTATCGAGACTGACGCCGGCGTCCGACACCGCGCAAAGTCTCGACAGCACGACTACCGTTTTCGGCGTGCGCTCCATAACCCGGGACAGCGCCTGGGTCTGGCGGCTCAATGGCAAGCGCATTTATCCGAGAGGGACGAACTACATCGCCACGCAGTGGCTCTCGCAGGCGGACCGGCAGTGGTACGCGCGGGATGTTGACATGATGCTCGCGGCGAACCTGAACACCGTGCGTGTACACGCCCACATCGAGCGTCCCGAGTTCTACGATGTCGCGGACTCCGCGGGAATCATGGTGTGGCAGGATTTCCCACTTCAATGGGGCTACACCGACGACCCGGCATTCCACGCCGACGCCATGCGTCAGGCTCGGGACATGATCGACAGATTCGAGAGCCATCCGTCCATCATCGTCTGGTCGATGCACAACGAATCACCTCACGCCATGGACTGGATGGAAAAGAAGGATCCGAAACAAAACCTCGCTCTCGACAACGCCCTGGACGCACTCGTCGCGAGCCTGGATTCTTCCCGGGTGCATCATCGAGATTCCGGAACCGGAGATGCGCATCCATATCCTGGTTGGTACGGCGGAACGGTCGGCGACTTCCCGAAACTTCCAAAGGAAACGTTCATCACGGAGTACGGCGCAGAGGCTTTGCCTGGGATCGAGACGCTCCGCGCGATGCTGCCTGCGAGCGAGCTCACCGCGCCGGACACTCATAGATGGGACGAATGGATCTTTCATGATTTTCAGCCGTCGATGACCTTCGACATTGCCCACGTCAAAACCGGACTGAGTCTCAGCGATTTTATCAGCAACTCGCAGCGGTACCAGGCACAGCTCACACGCTTCGCCACGGAGACTTACCGCCGCGCGAAATGGAAGGGGACTACTGGCATCTACCAGTTCATGTTCGTCGACGATTGGCCGTCGATAACCTGGTCGGTCGTGGACTATTTCCGGCGGCCGAAGCCAGGCTATGCGGCACTGGCGAGCGCCATGCAACCAGTGCTGCCGAGCATCGAGTACCAGATCGACGATCGCGCAAAGCCGCTCGCGATCCACATCGTCAACGATCTACTGACCGCTTTCCCTCATGCGATGCTCAAATGGAGAATTTCCGCGCTAGATGGTAATCCGGGCGCCGTCTCAGCTCGAATCCTCGATATCCCCGCCGACACTGCATTCAAAGTCGTCGATCTCGGTACCCACCCTGAAGTGACAAAAGGCACTTCGCGCCTCGACGTATGGATCGAGGATCGCGATGGCAAAGTCCTCGGCAAGACATCGCTGGCCGAGGCCGATTTTCGTTGACGAAGCCCTGAGGGCAAGAGGATCTAAAAGATGCCGGAGAAGAAATGCACGCTCTATCGCTGGGATTCGATGCGAAAAGAGCGTGTCTCGGACATGCTTGAGCGCAGACTCATTACTGGCGAGCGGATGATGCTCGCGCACGTCTACCTCAAGAAGGGCTGCATCGTACCGAAACACTCGCACGACAACGAACAGCTTACCTACATCCTCGAAGGAGCTCTCAAGTTCTGGCTCGGCGAGGACGGACGAGAAGAGATTACTGTAGGCGCTGGCGAAGTGCTGCACATCCCGTCCAACCTGCCGCACAAAGCAGAAGCACTCGAAGAGACCCTCGACGTGGACATCTTCAGTCCTCCGCGTCAGGACTGGCTGGACAAGAAAGACGATTACCTGAGGCGGTAGAGTGGATCTCGGACTTCGCGGCAAAATCGCGCTCGTAGCGGCAAGCAGCAAGGGACTTGGTCGGGCAATCGCCGAGGAACTTGCGGCGGAGGGAGCGAGTCTCATCCTTTGCGCTCGGGGCAAGGAAACGCTCGATCGCACAGCGGATTCCATACGCCGCGCGAGCGGCGCCAAGGTCGTTGCGATCGCCGCCGATTTGTCTCAGCCCGCGGAGGCAACACGTGTGGCCACCTCGGCACTTCAGGAATTCGGCAAGGTCGACGTTCTCGTTACGAACTCGGGAGGGCCACCGAGCGGTGCTTTCGACAGCTTCACTTCGGAAGCCTGGGATGCAGCGACCCGACTTCTCCTCAAGAGCGCGGTGGAGCTCACGCGCATTGTGTTGCCGGGAATGAAGGAGCGGCGTTGGGGGAGGATCCTCAACGTTACGTCCATAGCCGCAAAGCAGCCCATCGAGGGGTTGATGCTCTCGAACAGTTTGCGCGCGGCGGTGATCGGCTTTGCACGCACGCTCGCAAATGAAGTTGCACCCCTCGGGATAACCGTCAACAACCTTCTGCCTGGCTACACCCGTACCGACAGGGTCCAGCAACTGGCGAGCGCAGCAGGCGGACCCGGCGGGGGATCCAGCGAAGACATCATTTCCAAATGGGAGCGAGAAATCCCAATGGGGCGGCTGGGAGAGCCGCGCGAGTTCGCGGCGCTCGCCGCGTTCCTGGCGTCGGAACGGGCGAGCTACATCACCGGGAGCTCGATTGCGGCGGACGGCGGCTGGATCCGGTCTCTGCTCTAGCTTATCGGCTGGGAGAGGAACGCCTGACCACGCTGCCGGTAGAGAGCCGATTCGAGAATTACGCCAGCGGTGTTGAGACTGGCGATGCCCGTGGGTGCGAGTGAGGATTCGTAGACACCCGCGCCCCACCCGTCTCCTGGAATCGCAGCTGCCTGGACAGCCTGAAATGCCTTGAGCGTATAGTCCGTCGGAAAGAGAGCCCGCCACCCAAACGCAGTCTTTGCACTCACCCAACGCGGCTGGTCTACGAACGAGCCAGCGTCGGGGCCTTCCACTACGAAGCTGTTTCCGCTGTCGTAAACGCTATAGTAGTAGAAGTAGTACGGCGGCTCGGGCATGGCATCTTCGCTGACCATCGTCATTGTCCCGGTCTGGTCAAAGCGCGCCTGCTGCGCGGCGAGGAGTGCCTGGGCCTGATCATGAAGCGCTGACGCGTACCATCCCGTTTCGAGACCCATCATTACATACGGCTCGCTCAGCAAACGCGCTCCCGATCTGCTGTCCACGGTGATCGGCACGCCGAGCACATCGACGGATTTCGTGTTAGCGGTCGGATCGAGCGAATTCGATGCGCGATTCCCCCACAACGCGAATCCCTCAGCAGCGTACTGTTCGTATCCCAGTCCGGTTTCGGCGTAGCTTGTCTTGGCGCCGGTGTTCGGGTCCAGTTCCTCCGCGCGCAGTGTCCCGCCGCTGATTAGCCGCGACATGTCGAGCCTGTCCACGATCGCGCCAGCCTGGTCGGCGTATTGTGGCTGATTTACCGCGAGGATGCGCAGCCAGATCAGCAATCTCCCGATGTCTGTGTCCGACCAGCCGTAGCCTCTGGAGGAAGCGGCATCGTTGCGATCGACCATTCCGCCTGTGTGGGAATCGTAGAATTTGTTGAATCCCGCGCCGTCGAAGAGCGGCATTGTAGTGAGCGTTCCCAGAATCTGACGGATCCGGGAATCGTACTCGCCATCATTGATGATGCCGAGCTCGTGAGCGGAATACGTGGCGCCGACCTGACTCGAAATGTCCCAGACGGTGACGAACTGATAGGTGTCGTGCGCCTGGGCGAGTCCGGTCGAAGCCTGGGTATTGTTAGCGACGAAAGTCCAAGCCAGGCGAGCGGCGTCGAGATATTGCGCGGACTCGGCGTCCGTAGGCGGTGGGTTTGGGCCAGTCGAGTCCTTGCTGCAGCCGACCATTGCGGCGGCGATGGCTACCAGGGCGAGCGAGCGTTTTACCATTGGAGATTGTTGAAAAAGACAAAAAACATATGAGGCGAGTTTCGGGCCGCAGTGTCGGAAGTTTGGATTGTTTCCCATTACTAGCAGAGCTTAGAATCAGCTGGCACCGACCAACCCTTTGACCCGTACGGCTGTCTAAAGCTGCGATCGCGATCGAGCACCCCACCCTCTCATACGGTTCATGTCCAAGCGCTGCCGTCTACTGCAATGCGTTGTCATCCTTGCATTTATTGCCTCTGGAGCGCAGGAGAGCAGCGGACAAAGCACGTCTTACCCACCGCCATCGGCCGGAACGCCGCCAACCAAGAATTCTTCGCAGGCCGCGGCGCCGACTGCGACCAGAGTGATGCGCGCGACGCGGCTATCCGGATCGATCAGGATCGACGGCAAACTTGACGAGCCCGCTTGGGCGACAGCCGTGCCGGCTGCGGATTTCATGCAAAGCTACCCGAACGTTGGCGCGAAGCCGACCGACCCGACCGAAGTACGGGTGCTCTACGACGATGACGCATTGTATGTCGGAGTGAGGATGTTCGACTCCCAACCCGGTCAGATCGCCGCTCAGTTAGCGAGGCGCGATGCAAGCGGCATTTACTCGGACTGGTTGCACGTCATGGTTGACTCGTACCACGATCGACGGACTTCTTTCCGCTTTTCGGTGAATCCGCGTGGCGTCCAGAAAGACGTGTTGGAGTACAATGACAACAATGGCGAGGATCTCAACTGGGACGCCGTCTGGGAGGTTGCGACCACGGTGGATTCGGCCGGCTGGACTGCCGAATACCGTATCCCTTTTTCGCAGCTGCGTTTCAGCAGCGTGCCCAAAGGAACGGAGCGACTTTGGGGCTTCCAGGTCATGCGCGACGTCGCCCGACGCAACGAGCGCGACAGCTGGTCGCCATGGAAGCAGACCGATCCCGGTTTCGTTTCTCTCGAGGGAGATCTCGCGGGTATCGTCGACATTCCGACTCCGCGTCGCCTCGAGATCATGCCGTATGTAAGCGGCAAGCTCACTCGTGCTCCAGGAGATCCTGCGAATCCCTTTTATCGCTCGAACGATGCTCAGCCCTCAGCTGGCGCCGACATCAAGTACGGACTGCCGAACGGTCTCACGCTGACCGCAACGGTAAACCCCGACTTTGGCCAGGTTGAAGTTGACCCGGCGGTCGTGAATCTCAGCGCTTACGAGACCTTCTTTCCGGAGCTGCGCCCCTTCTTCGTCGAAGGCTCCAACCTGTTCAACATTGGATCGATCAATGGCGGCCCCTCTTACGGTTCGCAGCAGATTTTTTATTCGCGACGGATCGGCAGGGCGCCCGAGCGTTTTCCCAGCGGACAATTTGTTGACGCACCCGACGCTACGACGATTCTCGGGGCGGGGAAGCTCACCGGTAAAGTGGGCCCCTGGTCGGTGGGAGTGCTGAACGCCGTTACCTCCGAGGAGAATGCGCGCGTGCTTGATGCAAACAACCTCGAGTCCAGCACACCCGTTGAGCCACTCAGCAATTATTTCGTGGGTCGCGTGTCACGCGATCTCCGCGGTGGAAATACCATCATCAGCGTGGGCGGGACGGCGGTCAACCGAAACCTGGCTGACACTGTCTTCAAGGATTTGCTCCGATCGAGCGCGGATGTCGGAAGTCTCGACTTCGAACACCGGTGGGCGAAGCAGCAGTGGAAAATGACCGGTGCTTTCTCGGAGTCCAGAATCAACGGCAGCCGAAACGTGATCGAGGGCGCGCAGACGGCGAGCGCACGCTACTACCAGAGGCCGGACGCCAATTACCTCAGCGTCGACACCACCGCCAACTCGCTGTCGGGTTACTCAGCCAAGCTTGGGTTGAACAAGTCGGGAACCTGGTCTCTTAGCGCAACCGGGCAAGCAGTCAATCCCGGCTTCGAGGTCAATGACCTCGGCTTCATGGGCCGCGTGGACTACCTCAATTTTGGCTCGGGTGGAAGCTACAACAACTTTACGCCTGGCAAGCTGCTCCGAAGCTACACTCTATTCGCTGGAACCAATCACGCCTGGAACTACGGCGGCAACAAGATCTGGACGAGCTACTTCAATCAGGTGACCCTGAATTTTACCAACCTGTGGTCGGTTTACGCTGGAACGGAGTACGATCCAGGCGCAATCGATGATCGGCTCACCCGCGGCGGACCGCTCGGCCTGCAACCCACACAGTACAACGTCTGGACGCAGATCGTCACGGATGCACGGAAAACAATCTCCTACAACCTGAACGCGAGCTACTGGGGCGACGTAGATCACGGATATGACAAAGAGCTGAACGCTGGTATCGATATGCGACCGAGCTCCTCGATCCACGTGACCGTTGCACCGGGCCTCTCGCTCTTTCACAATACGATTCAGTACGTGCGAGCGGCCACCGATCCTTTGGCAACGTCGACCTACGGGCAGCGGTACGTATTCGGCGACATTTACCAGACGACCGTCTCGGCGACCACCCGTGTGGAGTGGACGTTGAGCCCACTCCTTTCATTCCAGCTCTACGCACAGCCCTTTGCATCGGCGGGTCGCTTTAACGGTTTCAAGGAGCTGGCGACGCCGGCGACCCGAAGCTATCTCGTCTATGGCCGGGACGATGGCAGCACGATTAGCAAGGTGACGGATCCAGCGAGTGGGAAGACGGTTTCATACAGCGTCGATCCCGACGGAAGCGGCCCTGCTCCGGGATTCTCCATCGGGAATCCGGATTTCCGCACACATTCATTGCGCGGAAACGCCGTGGTTCGTTGGGAGTATAGACCCGGGTCAGCCATCTTTTTCGTGTGGCAACAGGAGCGCAGCGATTTCCTGCCGTTCGAAGGCGACTTCCAGACGAGACGCGACACCCGCGAGATCTTCGGACGCCCGAGCAACGTGTTCCTTGTGAAGGCGACGTATTGGTTCGCCCGATAACGTCTATGTGCTGTAATCTGACTGAAAGCCCGGTGCGGTTCGTACCGGGCTTTCCCTTTTCGGGGAAACACTGAGGAACTGCGGGCCGGCCGGTGAATATATTTCTATAACCGAGAGCGTCATGCCGACCGACGAGAAGCCAAGCAAGAATGAGGATGAGTATTTCGCCAGGCAAAACCTGGAGATAATCCGTGAGATGCGCGCCAGGCTGGACGCTGAGCGGAAGAAGGTCGAGCGACATTCCCACCACAACAAGTGCCCACGGTGCGGAGCCGATCTAAAGGAGCAGCACGCCGAGCACGTTAAGATCGACGAATGCACGGAGTGCGGCGGCATTTGGCTCGATAAGGGCGAGTTCGAGCAGCTGCGGCGAGTCAATCGCGCGCGCGGGGTTGCTGGCGGAGTATTGGGCTCGCTCTTCAGACGTGGCTGACGCGCAAGAACGGGGTTGACGCAAACGAAAGGCGCGCCGAAGGGGCGCGCTTTTTTTCGGCTCGAGCCGCTGCATATTTCCCGCAATGGCTGACCGCATCATCAGATGGTGTATCCAGGCGGGTGTCGTTCTCGCCGTAATCGTCGCTCTCCCCTACAAGTTGTTCGAGCTCGATCGCTACTTCGTTCCGAAGGAGCTCGTGTTGCACGTGCTGGCGCTGGTGATCGCGGGTTTCCTGCTTGCGCGGCGTCGCTCGCTGTCCTTCGATCTCGTGGATGGACTGCTCTCGTTCTTTTTGCTCTGGAGCTTTGCGTCATCGCTTTTTGCCGGCAACTACTGGCTTGCCCAGCGGGCGCTCGGCATCAGCGTCTCCGGCGCGATTGTTTTTTGGGGGGCGCGATCAGTCGCTGATCGCGGAACTTACCGCCCGATTCTCGCCGCTGTCGCCATAGCGTCTGTGATTGGCGCAGCGTTGTGTCTTGCGCAGGCCTACGGCGTGGACACCGAATATTTCAGCACGAATCGATCGCCGGGCGGCACCTTCGGCAATAGGAATTTCGTCGCACACATAGCCGTCATCGGACTACCGTCGCTGGTCTGGTGCACTGTCACTTCCCGCCGGGCAGCCACGGCAACATTCGGCTCGCTGGGCGCGGCGATCCTTGCTGCCGCGCTCGTGCTGTCGCGGTCACGAGCCGCGTGGTTAGCGGTGATAGCATGCGTCGTCATTCTGTTCGTGCCCATGCTTGCCTCGAGGAAGTATTGGGCGGGCGGGGAAGTAGGTGGTCGGTTCGGAAGACTCGTGCTTGCGGCGGCGATAGGAGCAATGGTCGCGATGGTGTTGCCCAACACCCTCAACTGGAGCAGCGAATCGCCCTACCTCGATACAGCGCGGGGTGTCATCGACTACAAGACGGGGAGCGGACGTGGTCGTCTCGCGCAGTATCGAAACTCAATGCACATGGCGGTTGCCAATCCCATTTTCGGTGTCGGCCCCGGAAACTGGCCTGTTGAATACGTCAAATTCGCGCCGTCAAACGATCGTTCGCTCGCCGAAGATGGCATGACGGCTAACCCGTGGCCGAGCAGCGACTGGGCGGCGTTTGTTTCGGAGCGCGGGGCAATTCCGACGCTGGCGTTGCTCGGCGTCTTTGCAGTTCTGTTTTATTCCTCGTTGCGAAGATGGAGCGAGCTCGGAAGTGGAGAGGCGGTCCTAGCGCAGCTCGTGCTCGCCGGCACCGTCGTCGTAACGATGGTAGCCAGTGCCTTTGATGTCGTCCTGCTTCTTGGCGCTCCTTCTCTTCTAGTCTGGAGCGTGCTCGGAGCAACGAGCGGGATTCGTCATGAGGGGCGTGAGCAAAAGCTCACACCGAGGGCGTGGGGATTCGCGGCCGCCGGACTGATAGTGATCGCACTGGCATCTGCGCTAAGGAGCACAGGTCAGACCGTGTCGATGACGACCGTCGGCCGTGGTGGGATGACGGCGGGATGGGTCAATGGAGCAGATTGGGATCCGGGTAGCTATCGCATCAATCTTCGCGTGGCGGAGCTTTATTATCGTCGGGGTCGGTGCGGAACTGCCCGCGCTTACGCTCGCAGAGCGGAGGGACTGTTTCCACACGCATCGCAACCGAAAAGAATTCTGAACGGGTGCGGGTAGGGCCGTGGCTCACAGCGGAGCAGACGAGGCCCGAAAAGAGCGCCCAGAAAGGAAACCCCGCCAGTGAATCGACGGGGCTTCTTGTCATTATCAGTCGGGGCGACTGGATTTGAACCAGCGACCTCCTGCTCCCGAAGCAGGCGCGCTACCGGGCTACGCTACGCCCCGAAAAAAGAAGCTCCTCCCTTGAGCGGAGAAGTCCAACACAGTTTAACACGCATTGGGTGCGCGCGGGAGCCTCTCTATTGAGGCGTTCTTGAGGCGGTGAAACCCGCCCCAATGCACGTTGCGAAAGGTTTCGCAATTCGCAATAAAACGGTGACGGCGCGCAGATTTGTGATGCAGTTAACTCGCTGTACCACAATATGTTACGAAACAGCAGAGGACCGAATATTTCTTCTGATTTCGCGTTGCAAAGTCGCAAAGGACGGAGTCTTTAGCGTGAAGATCGACACAACAAAACAAAGTGTACCTCACTGACACCGTTAACCATTTGGGAGTAATTGCAATGAACGCGACCCGTTTCCTTTTCGCCGCGGCAGTCCTTAGCTCGGTTATCGGCGCCACCCAGGCCAACGCGCAGTGCTCGGGAAATGCCGGCAGCTGTAATTCCGTCAACACCGCTTCAGCCACAGTAAATGCCCTGGTCAAGCTCGGAATGAGCGCGACCACGACCGCGCTCAGCGCACCAACGGCCGACCAGATCGAAATTGGCGCAACGCTCGCTGACGCCGGCCCGACTTTCACAATCAAGGCAAATCGCAGCTGGACACTCAATATTCGCACAAGCAACGCCTCGCTCTTCACGTACGTCGGATCGAACGGCGGTACCAAGCCGATGAGCGACCTGACGTGGTCGAACGCCGCGGCGGGAACCTACGCTGCGATTGGTGCGAGCGACGCGCTCTTCACTTCCGGAGCAGCCGCGACCAACGGCACTGCCGCTCAGGCTTTCTTCAAAACCGTTTGGGCAGCTGGATTCACGCAACCTAGCAATGCGCCGGGTACTTACAGCTTGCCAATTGTGTTTTCGCTCACCGCCCCGTAACCGCACAACCGACACTAAACCGCTGAGCACAAGGATCTTCATTTTATGCGCAGCAAAAAGGGTTTTACACTTATCGAGCTTCTGATCGTGGTCGTCATCATCGGCATTCTTGCCGCGATTGCGATTCCGAAGTTTGCGGCGACGAAGGACAAGGCGTATGTCGCCGCGATGGAGTCCGACCTTCGAAACCTCGCGACGTATGAGGAACAGTACGCCGCCGACAACAACGGCGCGTACTTCTCGGGTACCGCGACGAACGCAACACCTGTGCAGGGCTTCGATCCATCCCAGAATGTTACCGTAGTCGCAATAGCCCTTGCTGGCCCGCCGCCTTCATGGACGGCCACAGCAACTCATTTGCTGTCGACAAAGACCTGCAGCAACTCCAGCGGCTCGATCGTCTGCGTCTGAGTATTCAGCGGATCGAGAGCCGCTAATGCTCGAGGAAATAAAATGGGGAGGCCTTCGCGGCCTCCCCATTTTATTTATTTCTTCGGCTCGAGTATCTCCCCGATTTCGTGGTCCGCGCCTTCAAGGTGCAACTGCGTCTCACGGTCTCCCGCTCGGGGAATAGCGCGCCTCAACTCGGCGCGGAGCGACACCAGCTCCCCCCTCAGCTCGTCTTTGGCGTCGCCAAGCAACGGCGCCGGTGGCGTGAACCCCGGAAACCGCGGAGCCGATGTCGCGCTCGGCGGCGGCGGGTTCAGCTTAAGATCGAGCTGACTGAGATAGTCGTTCTGTAAGGTGCGCCGGTACGGATCGATCGACACCCGCGACTGGGACAGCTCGGTCCAGACGCCGCGCCTCAAATCGTCGAGCATCGAGCCCAGTGAATATGCATCCGATTTGTTGCCAGCCAGCGCTTCATTCTCAAGCAATCTGTTTAGCCGTCCATCGTTCAGCACGCTTGCAAGCACACGCGATTGAGCATTGGTGATGCGCGTGATCATGCCTCCAGCCTCGATTCTGCGCGCGATGTCCGGCTGAATGAGATAGGTCGGCGTCTGAAACACGTTCTCACTCAAGAATTGCATGGCGTCCTGCTGCCTCGCGCGCGAGAGCGGAGTGTATACAGCGCCGGGTTGACTTCCAGATTTGTACTGGACAGCTTCGCCGCCCACCACAGTTGCCACGTGGCTCGCCTCGGTCGCCCACTGCTGCACGGTGCGATCGTAAAGCTCACGCAGATCATCGTTGTCTTCGCCCGGCTTGGTAGCCGCTGCCGAGATGTAGCCCACGACGCGTCGAAGGTTGCGGAAGCCGAGTCCGGTGGACTTCACCGGGTCCGCATCGCCAACCGCTTCGCTCTGTGTCCCAAATCCGCCGTCGTTGTTCTCTGAGAAGCGATACCAGGGGATGGTGTCCTGCATACGCGCCCACTGGTCGAGCGTCGGCCGTTCCTGATCCGACGTGTGTGCCTGCGGTATCGGCGTGTACCCCCACATGATCGCGTACTTGTCGTACGGACCTATGCGCGGGACCAGGTCTGCTATCGGAATGTTGTCTTCCGGCTGCGCGACGTAGTTGAAACGCGAGTAATCCATAATGGATGGCGCGTGACCCATGCGGGCAACCCAGCTCGCGCTCCGAACGCTATCAGCTGGATAAGTGGAGCTTCCGATCTGATCGTGACGGAGTCCCAGGGTGTGTCCGATCTCGTGGGCGATGACAAACTCGAGCAGTCTGCCCATCAGGGAATCGGGAAATGGAAGCGTGCGTGCGCGGGGATCCAGCGGTGACGCCTGGGTGAAATACCAATCGCGCTGGAGGTTTAGGACGTTGTGGAAGATGCGCACCGATCCGTTGAGAATCTCTCCGGTACGCGGATC
Organism: Gemmatimonadaceae bacterium; assembly: GCA_050733495.1. Classification (GTDB taxonomy): domain Bacteria; phylum Gemmatimonadota; class Gemmatimonadetes; order Gemmatimonadales; family Gemmatimonadaceae; genus UBA4720. The sequence continues at coordinate 37,109 of JBOHTC010000130.1, forward strand.
GCTGACATGCGGGCCCTGCGCATTCTCGATCGTCGATGGAAGCCAGCGGATTACCGTATGCCGGACGTCTTCCGGTGACCAGTCTGGATCATTTGCAGGCGGATCCATCGCGATGATTGCGTTCTTGAATCCGGCTGCCTCGAAAGCCGGTTCCCAATCGAGAATGGCCTTTCTCACCCACGGTTTCCACTGATCGGGCGTCGCGGCGTCCACATAATAGATGATCGGCTTCACAGGCTCGGACAAAGCCGCACTCGGGTCTTTCTTATCGAGTCTGTATCGAGTGATGTACGAGCGATCAGCAGATCTCTGCTCTGTCGTGCCGAAGTCAACCTGGCTGATCGAGAAATACCCGACGCGCTCATCGAATCGGCGCGGCATTATCGGTCTCTCGGGCAAACGGACGAGACTCCAGTGAGCGAGCACGCTCTCCGCCGGCCGCGGTCCGGCGTTTTGCCCACCCCCACCACCGCCACCTCCGGGAGTAGGAGTCGGAGTTGGTGTTCCCGTCTGAGTCGCCTCGATCTCCACGTTGTCCGGAAACGCCAACGCGTTCTCGATGTAGGAGCGTCGCTCGTCAAGCGTTCCCCGAATGGCCTCGAATTCAGGTATGCTCGTTGTGTACAGCCGGGTTACGTCGATGACTGCAGCGCTGTCGGGACCGTACGCCTCGACGTTGAACACTGCAATTACCGGCGGATAATTGGACTCTTCGACGGCGCGATACACTGGCTCTGTAGTATCGGCGACGATCGAGAACGACGGTGACCGCAATACTACGCGGTTGCCGTTTCGATTCCACCTCAATGTGCGTTCGGCGAATTGATCCCCGCCGTAGTTGCCGAATTGCCCGCCAGGCAACCTTGGGTTGGCAGCGGCCGCCCGCGTGTAGCGGCCGACAAGAAGCATGTCCTTATTCAGCTCCTTCGCCGGAATCTCGAAGTAAAGCTTGTCGTTGACTCTGTGCACGGCGAACATACCGCGCCGGGTCTTTGCATCGCGCGTTATGACGCGGTTGTACGGTCTCGGCTGCGCAGGTCCGGTCGTGTTGCGGCCGCTATCGCCTTGCGCGCGGCCAGACTCGGCGCCGTTCCGCTGGGGCGCAGGCGAAGTGGTTGGCGCCGGCGAAGTCGTGCACGCGGCGGCGACGCAGATTGCGGAAAGAGCGATAACCTTTGCTGTTGTCATTGGGGGGATCGAGGGGAATTCCGTTGCTGGGAGCGCGGAGTGGCTGCTCAGAAAAGTGGCAACCAATATTGAGCGCGTGCGCGGCCGCGCGGAAGGATGTAAAAACCCCGGCGCGACGTCGATGGAGCGCCGGGGTTTTGTTGACCGGACCTCGAACTGGCTAGCGGCGGTCGCTCACGTTGGCGATCGCACTCCGATCGGTTCGATCAGCCCAGTGCCGACCGCGTCCAGAGACCGACGGTCGTGCAGTTTGGTCGCAGTGACCCCCGAGCGAAGGGCGCGGGCGCCGCCAGGCCCGGCGGATACACCTCTGCGGCGACAACGTCCCGCACTGGGATGTCTGTGTTCAAATCTCCCGGAAACATCGCTCTCCACGGCAAGCCATCTACATAGACTAGCAGGCAACCTCTCATGCCGCGCAGCACTGGGCCATACGTACCGGGCGTTTCCTGAAGCACGGGCACGCTGCGGAAGATGTCAGTAAGCCGCGCTGGTTTGAGCTGGTCGATTTGATCCGGTGTAATGAAGTATGCTCCTCTGATTGAAGACTCGCGCTGGAGAAAACCTACGTTCGCGAGAGCCGTTGAATCGCTCTGCCTAAGTGAGGCAACGGCCGCCGCTTCTTCGGGGGTTGCCAGCGTTACGTTGATATTATTCCGCTCAGCATCACTCGGCTTGGTGGAGAACTTGGCATCCGTTTCAGTGGGCACGTACCCGAAACTCCGCACGACCACCCGCTGCGGTCCGCCGGGGATTCCTGTGAGGGTGTAGTCCCCGTTCGCGTCTGTTCTCGTTGCCGCGCCAGTTCCGGGTACGTATACCCGAGCGTTGGCGACAGGCTTGCCGTCGCGAGTGGTCACGCGCCCGGTGACCGTGACGTTCCCTGACGCAAGCTCCGAGGACGTCGTCCCGGAGGATGTCGACATAGTGCTGCATCCCGCGGCAGTGAATGCCGCGATAACAAATGCCGCGCGAATTCTGTTGATGGTAATCATTGCTGCCTCGCACTTTCGGTTTCCGCTGGAAAGCGCAACTCCCGAGCCCCAAGCCGAACTGCACGGCGAATCGCTCGAAGATTGATCGCCGACTTCCGTCCCCGGCGTCTCGGACTGATGTTGAGAGCATGACCGCGCAGCTCCTCTCAGTCGCCCGGCTCGGCCGTCGGCTCGTGTTCGTTCTCTGGGTGCCGGTGTGCTGCTTGAGCTCCGCCGCGTATTCGCAACAAGTCCCGATTAGACGCCAGTCGGATTCCGTTGCACTCGCTGGGCTTCTCGCCGATGCGGCACGAGTCAATTCCCGGATCCCTCAGCTACTCCTCGCGTATCGCGCGCGAATCGAAAGCGAGATGTCGCTGGTTGTGCTCGACTCTGGGGGCCTCGAGCGCACGGTCCAGCTCGAGCAGGTCGCAAGTGACGTCCGCTGGCGCGCTCCTGACAGATACGATCAACGCGTGATCGGCTATCGCGAGCAATCGGTCGGTCCGATGTTCTCCCTAATGAGCTTCTTTGGCGGCTGGACTGTTCCCACACTCTACGGAAACCGCCTCCAGCTCGGCGTCACGTCGGCAAGTGATCCAAACAAGTCAGCGACAATCGTCGGCCAGAGCCTCGCGATCCATCCGCTCGCGCCCAATCGCGATACCTACTATTTGTATGCGGGCGGCGATACCGCGGTAACTCTGGTCTCCAACGGCCGGCAAATCCCGATCGTGTCGGTTCGGGTAAGCCCACGGCCGAACGCTCCGGGTGATGCGATCCTTTTCTACGGCGAGATGTATCTAGACGCCGACTGGAAGCAGATCGTTCGGATGCGCGGGCGTCTGGTTGAGGTTCATCGAGGGAAGGTTACGATCAAGTCGGGCAGCCGCCTCCCGGGTGTGAGTGGCGCTTCCTTCGTCGAGCTCGTGAACTCCGAGGTCAACGGGCAGTATTGGCTCCCCGCATTTCAGCGAACCGAGATCGAGGCACGCATCGGATTGTTTGGCGATTTCAGGAGCATCCTGCGGATCGTCTCGCGGTTCAACGATTACCGTGTGAACGACTCGACGTGGAGTGGTCCCGAGGCAGCTCCGGGCGTCAGACACAATCTCACGTTCGCTTCGGCGGGTAGCCAGGAACACTTCCGCGATTGGGAGAATCCGATTGGTGCCGCGAGCAGCGACGTCTACTACGGACAGTTCAACGATCTGGCGCCCGAGGAATGGCGGGATATGAAATTACGTTCCGGCGCGCGGTTTCGCCCACGTTCTCTTGCCGAAGTTTTCCGGTTCAATCGGATCGAGGGAGCGTTCACCGGCCTACCTCTCGAAAAAGCATGGGGAGATTCGAACGCTGCCGTTCTCGGCCACGGCTCCTTCGGCTGGGCGTGGGCCGAAGGCACTGCACGCGGCTCTATCGATATACAGCGCGCTCGCGGCCGCACCGGTATGGGACTTCGCGCCGAGCGCTCGCTCGCCAATACCAACGATTTTCAGCTCCCGTTTTCGTGGGGCGCGACACTGTCCGCACTCTTTGGTAGCCGAGATGACTTCGATTACCTGAATCGCACTGGCGCGACAGCGTATTTCTCACGCGTTCTGGGTGCGCAGCGACGTTCGTTCGTGCGCCTGGAGGTTGGTCCGGCACGAGATGATTCTGTACGGCCAAACATCTCCCGCGGATTTTTTGTGGCGAAAGGCAGCGGATTCAGGCCGAATCGCGGAATAGTGAGCGGAAGCTACCTGCGAAGCGCGATCTCGCTCGAAGTAAATCCCGATGTCAGTGGACTATTCGTGGATCGCGGCGTCGGTTTGGCCATACAATACGAGCGCGCTGACGGCGGGCTCCAGTGGCAGAGGCTCGAGGTGCGCACTGCTGCTCGAAGGGAGATTGGACCGCTGCAGCTTTTCGCGCGCGCCGACGCGGGTAGGCATTTCGGCGCTCCGCTTCCGCAGACGATGTTCGAGATTGGAAGCGGCGAGGGCTTGGCCGCCTATGGCTACAAGGAATTCGCCGGCGATCGTGCCGCGCTCGCACGGGCAGTGCTCGGCTACACGCTCCCGGTGTTGCGCGCGCCGATGCATTTCCCGAGTCACCTGATAGTGCCTGGCGTCGCGCCGGGAGTTGCAGCGGGAATTCACGCTGCCTGGACGGATGTCTCCGGTCCAGCGGCGCAGCGCGCGCTCGAAGAACTGGGCACAACTACGAATCCGGGAAGTGCCTTGGTAGTTGCAGTCTCCAGACCCACAGAAGGGGTAAGGGCTTCCGCGGAATTTCTATTCACTCTGTTCAATGGTGCGCTCGCGGCGGGCGTAACGCGTGTGATCGATACACGCGGAGACTGGAAGTTCACTGCACGCATCGGTCAGGGCTTCTAAAGCGTATTCCGTCCCTCTGTGGAATCGAGTTGAGGGCGGTGGCACCCAACTTGTACGGCTTTCCGCGAACGCATTTTGTGAGGAGTGACACTGATGACTAGAAAAATTCCAACGATCAAGCTCTCCGCCATGTCTCTAGCCGGCGCACTCGTGCTCGGCGGCTGCGCGACGATGAGTCAGCAACAGCGCGGTGCCGTCATAGGCGCAACGACGGGAGCCGTGGCGGGTGCCGTTATAGGAAATCAGACCGGATCGACTGCGCGCGGAGCGATCATCGGCGCCGCGGTCGGCGGCGCAGCCGGCGCGATCATCGGACATCAGATGGATCAGCAGGCGAAAGAGCTGCAGCAGAACATTAATGGCGCGACGGTGGAGCGGGTTGGGGAGGGAATTGAGGTGACGTTTGCGTCAGGAATTCTGTTTCCTTTCAATTCGACCGAGATACTGCCTGCCGGAAAGACGAATCTTCAGGAGCTGGCGAGCAGTCTCGAGAAGTACCCTAATTCCGATATTCTCATTGTTGGACATACTGACAGCGTTGGAACTGACGCGTACAACCTCGATCTATCGCAGCGAAGGGCATTGGCCTCGAGCACTTACCTGCAGTCGCTTAGCGTGCCTGCGTCGCGGCTTCAGACCGCCGGGAAGGGTGAGACGGAGCCGGTCCAGCCGAATGACACGGAGGAGGGTCGGGCGCGCAATCGGCGAGTGGAGATCGCGATTTATGCGAGCGAGGCGTACCGCAACAAGGTGAAGAGCGGGACCCAGTGAGGAAAATCCATCCGGATTGAAAAAAAGGACGGGTCTCTGCCCGTCCTTTTTTACGCGCCCGGAGGGACTCGAACCCCCAACCTTCTGATCCGTAGTCAGATGCTCTATCCAATTGAGCTACGGGCGCACACTGCTTGAGCTACGGGCGCAAACTGCGGACTACGGGCTATTTCGAAATGCGGACAACTCCGAGCTGCGAACAACTCGGTTCCTACCGGACTTATGGATCGCTTATGAGCGGTACAAGACTCGAACTTGTGACCTCCACGATGTCAACGTGGCGCTCTAACCAACTGAGCTAACCGCCCCTCCTCGCACCAGAGAGCGGGAAACGGGACTCGAACCCGCGACCCCAACCTTGGCA
>JBOHTC010000131.1:0-77997 GCA_050733495.1 Gemmatimonadaceae bacterium
ACCCACCGAGTAATATATTTTTGCCTGAGACCTGCTGGAAAACCGATGCTAGCGAGGACTAATGAAACCGCGCTCGCGGCTCACCCATCCTCCCGGTCTAAGGCTCACCTATCCTCCCGTCCGTACACGGGAAGCGGGAGGCGGGAAGCGGGAAGCGGGAGGCGGGAGGCGGGAGGCGGGAGGCGGCGGCCGCGCCGCGCACGCAGTGAGTCCGTAGCCCGAAGCACTTAGTCCGCAATCCTCAATCAGTCCGCGATTAGCGGTGCAGTTGGTCCTCGTTCCTCGGTCCGCAGCAATCAGCCCGCTTCCCGCTTCCCGCTTCCCGCTTCCCGCCTCCCGCTTCCCGCTTCCCGCTTCCCGCTTCCCGCCTCCCGCCTCGCGCTTCCCGCACGGGCACGGTTTCTGTACCGTGGATCCGTCGCACAGCTTAGAGCGAGGACCTTCATGAAGACCAACTGGCAGCACGAAAAGGACGCGATCGCCACCGACCAAAAGAACCGGACAGTCGACGAGCACATCCGCGAACAGGACAAGCGTCACCTGAAGCAAAGCGAAGAAGATCCAAACCTCATTCCCAAGAAAGGGAAGAAAAGCCCCCGCCGGCCCACTACGCCCGATTGATAACAGGGGTATTTTGCGGGAGCGCTCCACTCGGGAGCGGCACATCTTTGGCGTTGAGTTCGTGACGTGGCAACAGCAATCCCGCCCAAAAGCCCTACAACAATTCTGAGTCGTTTGTTCGGCCGTTCTCGCGATGGCGAAGAGCTGGTCGGACCGATTCGCGGGGAAGTGCTTGGCGCCGAGCGTCTCGGCGAGAGGGCGCGGGCGGTGGCGCGCGGGCATCACCTGTTGCCGGCGCAAAAACAGCGCGGTTCCGGACCGCTGCTGCTCCGGCTCGACGACACCAAAGCGGTACTCGACCGAGTTTCCCAGGAGCTGAACCAGGGCGCCGAGCGCGGGCTCGACATCAGCCCTGCCGGCGAGTGGCTGCTGGACAATTTCTACATCGTCCAGGAGCACATCCGGGAAATTCGTACGAGCCTTCCCAAAGGCTACTACGAAGAGCTGCCAAAACTTGCCACTGGCTCGCTGGCCGGATACCCGCGCGCCTACGAAGTGGCAATCGAGCTGATCGCGCACACCGAGGGGCACCTCGACCTCGACAACATCACGCTGTTCGTCCGCGAGTATCAGACGGTCACCGCTCTACGCATGGGCGAGCTGTGGGCGATACCGACGATGCTCAGACTGGGGCTCGTCGAGAACATCCGACGAATGGCACTGCGCGTTGCCGCGCGTCTCAAGGAAGTCGAGTCAGCCGACAACTCAGCGGCGGTTCTGCGGGAAGCGAGCGAAGAATCGCCGCAAGCGCTCGCCGTGGCGCTCGCGTCTTTCGTCGACGACCATCCTCCATTCACGCCGACGTGGGTCGCGCGCTTTCTGCAGCAAGTCCGCTCCTACCAGACGAATTTCACTCCCCTCATCTGGCTCGAGCAATGGATCGCGGAAGACGGGCCAAGCGCTGAAGAAGCGGCGACGCGCTCGAACCGCCGCGTCGCGCTCACACAGGTCACCGTCGCGAACAGCATCACGAGCCTTCGCACGATATCGCGACTCGACTGGAAGGATTTTTTCGAATCGCAGAGTGCGACGGAAAAACTCCTGCGCCAGGACCCAAGCGGCCACTATGCCTCGATGACTTTCGCGACGCGCGATCACTATCGTCACGTCGTCGAGAACGTCGCGAAGCGAGTCAAGCGACCCGAGGAAGAGATTGCGGAAGAAGTAATTGCGTTGGCACGGGCCGCCGACCCGAGTGACACGCGGCACCTGCACGTCGGGTACTTCCTCGTCGACAAGGGACGTGCCGTCCTCGAAGAAAAAGTCGGCTACACTCCGCCTCCGGGCGAATGGCTGTATCGGCAAACGCAACGGCACCCGAATACGCTCTACTTCGGTGGCATCACCGTGTTCACGGTACTTGCGCTGGCGGTGATTCTCGAGGTCGTGGAAGCAGCTGCACCGTCTGTCCGGCTGATTATTGCGCTCATCACGCTAATTCCGGCAAGCGAGATCGGGATCAGCGTCATCAATCAGCTTATCACCCTGCTGATGCCGCCGCGCATTCTACCAAAGCTCGAGCTGCGGGACGACGGCATTCGGGAGGAATACGCGACGGCGGTCGTTGTGCCGACGCTTTTGAGCAGCGTCCACGGTGTGGAAGAAGCGCTCGAGCACATCGAGGTGCAGTATCTCGCCAACCGTGATCCGAATCTGCAGTTCGCGATACTCAGCGACTTCACGGACTCGCCATCGGAGCATCGCCCCGACGACGAAGAGATTTTGAACGCCGCGGCGGCGGGCATCCGCGCGCTCAACTCGAGGTACAGAAACGGCGAGGGCGATGTGTTCCTTCTTTTCCATCGCGAACGGCTCTGGAATCCGAGACAGGGCGTGTGGATGGGATGGGAGCGCAAGCGGGGCAAGCTGGCGCAGTTCAACAAGTTTCTGCGGGGCGGGGCGAAGGACGCGTTCAGCACCGTCGTCGGCGATACGAGCAGGCTGTCTTTCGTTCGCTATGTAATCACGCTCGACTCGGATACCGTGCTGCCGCGGGACGCAGCGCAGCTGCTCGTCGGAAGTATTGCGCATCCGCTCAATCGTGCACGCTACGATGCGACGGTTGGCCGGATAGTCGAGGGCTACGGTATTGTCCAGCCGCGCGTGGGCGTATCGCTCACCAGCGCGCACCGCTCGTTTTTCGCGGCGATCCATTCAGGGCATCCTGGCGTCGACCCGTACACCACGGCGGTGTCGGATGTCTATCAGGATCTTTTCGGCGAAGGAAGCTTTACCGGAAAAGGGATCTACGATGTCGATGCGTTCGAGGACGCGACTCACGGAAGATTTCCGGAGAACACGCTCCTGAGCCATGACCTGATCGAGGGAACGTACGCTCGAGCCGGGCTGGCGACCGATATCGAAGTCTACGACGATTATCCCGCGCGGTACCTGGCGTTCACGCGTCGCAAACACCGCTGGATTCGCGGCGACTGGCAGCTGATCGGATGGCTCAAGGGCACGGTGCCAGGTCCCGACGGCCGGGTACCCAACAGACTCTCGGCTATCTCGCGCTGGAAAATCTTCGACAATCTCCGTCGGAGTCTCGTCGAAATCGCGCAGCTGGTATCGCTGGTGATCGGTTGGGCATTGCTTCCACGATTTGCCATCGCCTGGACGGCGCTCGTGCTGGTCGCGATTGCGTTCCCGTGGCTGTTCTCGCTGGTCATCTCGCTCGTTCGGCCGCCGCGCGATCAGTCATGGCTTGCGTATTACGTCGCTGTTGGCCGAGATGCGATAACAAACGCGCAGCAGTTTTTGCTCGCGGTGGTGTTTCTGCCGCATCAGGCAGCGGTATCTGCCGACGCCATAGGACGAACTCTGTTCCGCAAATTCATCAGCCACCGGAAGTTCCTCGAGTGGCAGACTGCTTCTCAGGTAGAGCGGTCGCTCGGCGCGGGCTCGCAGCGCGAGCAATGGCGAAAGATGTGGCCCGTGACCGCGTTCTGTCTCGTTCTGGGAATCGCGATCGGGCTGCACGTTACAATAGGAAGAGCTGCCGGCCCCGATGATCGCTTTCTATTCATCATGGGGACGCTGCCGCTGGTGCTCGTGTGGATCTCGAGTCCGAGCATCGCCGCGGCGCTCAGCAGGTCGGCGATTGTGGGTGAGGTACACCTGACTGAAACGGAGCGTCTCGCTTCGCTGAGGTACGCGAAGCTGCACTGGGCGTACTTCGAGAAGTTCGTGACCGAAGAAACGTTCTGGCTCACCCCGGACAATTTCCAGGAAGATCCGGAGCCGGTGATGGCTCTTCGCACGTCGCCTACCAATATCGGCCTCCAGCTTCTATCGACTGTCAGCGCCGCGGACCTGGGGTTCATCACCCGCTCGGACATGATCGATCGAGTGGAGAAAGTCTTCCGCTCGCTCGAGCGCATGCGACGCTTCCACGGCCATTTCTTCAACTGGTACGATCTCAACGAGCTGCGGGTACTTGAGCCGGCCTATGTATCGACAGTGGACAGCGGAAACTTCGCCGGCCATCTGCTGGCACTGAAGCAGGCGTGTTACGAGCTACTCAAGGACCCGACGTGTCCGGAAGTCGACGGTCGCCGCCTGAAGGCGATCGCCGAGCGCGCGCACGCTTACGCGGTGGAAATGGATTTCCGTTTTCTCTACGACGAGAAGCGCAAGCTGTTCACCATCGGATACCACATCGGCAGCAACACAGTCGACAACTCCTACTACGACCTGTTGGCTTCCGAATCGCGACTCGCTTCGTTCGTGGCGATCGCAAAGGATGACGTTTCGGTCGACCACTGGTTCAGACTTGGCCGCGCCCAGACAGCGACTGCCGGGACGCGGACGCTGCTCTCGTGGAGCGGGAGCATGTTCGAGTACCTGATGCCGGCGCTGGTGATGCAGACGTTCCCGTTCACGCTGCTCGATCAGACGCACAAGGGGTGCGTCAAGCGCCAGATAGCATACGGCAGTGAGCGGGGTGTGCCGTGGGGGGTGTCAGAATCGGCGTACGCCGTCCGCGACAGATCCCACACTTATCAGTACCGCGGATTTGGAGTTCCCGATCTCGCGCTCAAGCGCGGCCTGAGCAAGGAGCTCGTCGTCGCTCCCTACGCGACGCTGCTGGCGATGATCGTCGAGCCACGTCAATCGCTGCGGAATCTGGCGACGCTCGAAGCGGAAGGTGCGCTCGGCCCATTCGGTTTCCGCGATTCGCTGGATTACACCAGACCATCTCCCGGATCGAGGAAGACGGTCGTCGCGACTTACATGGCGCACCATATCGGAATGAGTATCGTCGCGCTCGACAACGCCCTCAATCAGCAAGTGTGGCCCCGCCGCTTTCACACCGACCCACTCGTACGCTCGGCCGAGCTCGTGCTGCAGGAGAGAATTCCGCGCCGGCTGACGATGCAGGATGTTTCGGGAAGCGACGCAGCACGTGTTCCGAGCGAGACGGAGAAGCCGGCCGTACGAGAGATAGAAACTCCGCACACGCCGCAGCCCGTCATCGGAATACTTGGCAACGTGCCGTATACGACGCTGATCACGAACGCCGGCGGAGGATTCAGCAGGTACGGAAATCTGGCGGTGACGCGCTGGCGGCCCGACTCGACGCGCGACAATTACGGGCAATGGTGCTACGTGAAGGACCTGAGCACCGGGCATGTGTGGTCGACGGCGCACCAGCCGTCGGGCACCGAGCCCCTATGGTACAGGGTTCTGTTCGCCAGCGACCGCATCACTTTCATCAGGCGCGATGGTGACATAGACACGGTCACCGAGATCGCGGTGGCGTCGGATGACGCGGCAGAAGTGAGGCGGATAATTCTCACGAACAGGTCGACGCAGCCGCGTGACATCGAGCTCACCAGCTACTCAGAGGTTGTTCTCGCACCGCCGGATGCGGATCGCGCGCATCCAGCGTTCCAGAATCTGTTCGTGCAGACAGAATTCCTCGAGGCGAACGCCGCGTTGCTCGCGACGAGGCGACCGCGCTCGGCGACCGAAGCCGCGATCTGGTGCGCACACGTCGTAGCGGTCGGGCCGGAAGTAATAGGCAATGTGACTTGCGAGACCGATCGCGCAAAATTCGTAGGCCGCGGACGCTCGGTGAGAAACGCGTCGGCGCTGGACGAGGGCGCGGAGCTCTCAGGAACGGTCGGAGCGGTGCTCGATCCGATCTTCTCCCTGCGGGTGCGGGTTCGCATTCCGCCGGGAGCGTCGGCGCACGTCGCGTTCACGACCTTCGTCACGGAGCAGAAGGAGCGCGCAATCGAGCTGGCGGACCTTTATCACGATCCGTACAGCGCCCGCCGCGCGCTCGATCTCTCGTGGGCGCAGGCGCAAGCGGAGCTGCGTGATCTGGGAATCGCGCCCGCCGATGCAGCGCTTTACCAGGATCTCGCCGGGCATTTGATCTTCCCTCATCCAGGATTCCGGCCGGCACAGAGCGCGGTCGAGGAAAACAGGCTCGGTCAGCAGGCGCTGTGGGCACTTGGGATTTCGGGCGACTGGCCGATTCTCCTGGCAACCGTCGAGAGTCCGGTCGGAATGCCGAGCATCAGACAGCTGCTCCGGACGCACCATTTCTGGCGATTGAAGGGAATCACCTGCGACCTCGTGATTCTCAACATGCATCCCGCGACGTACATGCAGGAGCTGCACGATGAAGTCCTGTCAACGACGATGGCGTCGAGCGAAGCCGGACTCATCGATCGGCCAGGTGGAGTGTTCATCAGGCGCGCCGATCTGCTCAAGCCGGAAGACATCACGCTTCTAAAGGCGATGGCACGCGTGCAGGTGAACTGCGACGGTCTGGGGCTCGGAAATTTCCTCGAGTTCCCGGGTGTGGAAGACAGGTATCCACCGAAGCTCGAGATCATGAATCGAGACATCGTGCCGCTTGGGACTGTTCCGATCCACGCCGACACGATCGATCCGGGTACCGGCCTCACCTCATTCAACGGACTCGGCGGATTCAACAAAGACGGCGAGTACGAGATCCACCTCACCGGGAGCGATCTACCCCCGGCACCGTGGATCAACGTCGTCGGAAATCCGGCGGGCGGGTTCTATGTGAGCGAAGGCGGGAGTGGAATCACGTGGGCGACGAACAGCTTCTTCTACAGGATCACTCCCTGGCACAATGATCCGGTGCGCGATCCGTCCAGCGACTGCGTTTTTCTCCGCGACGACGACAACGGCGACCTTTGGACGGCGACGCCGTGTCCGATACGAGAGCCGACTCCGTATCGCGTGCGACACGGCGCGGGATACTCGGTTTTTGATCACAAGCACAAGAACATCGCGAGCTCTTTCCGACTTGGAGTCGATCAGAACGATCCGGTAAAGATCAGCACATTGGCTCTGCGCAACGATGGAAAGACGCGGAAGAAGCTCACGCTCACCTGGTACCTGGAGTGGGTGCTGGGAGTCACACGCGAGCTGACGCAATACCAGGTGCGTACGAGCTTCGACGAGAGCACGCAGTCGATGTTTGCGCGGAACTATTTCGACTCGGAATTCGCTGATATGGTGGCGTTCGCGTCATTCAGCGAGCGCGTCGCTTACTACACCGCGGACCGCCGGGAATTTCTGGGCAGGAATGGGACGATATCGAGTCCGGCGGCGCTGGAGCGGGCGGGCTTATCGGGTGCAATTGGCGCGACGATCGACCCGTGTTGCGCGATGCAGGTGACCGTCACGCTCGAGCCCGGCGAGTCGCGCGACATAGTGATGCTACTTGGCGCGGCGGATAGCGAGGAGGCCGTGCGCGAGATCATCGGGCGTCTGCGTACGCCGCAAGCTGCGCGCAAGGCCGTGGACGAGAACGTAAAGGCATGGGAGCGGAGGCTCAGCGCGGTAAAGGTAAAGACGCCCGAACCCACATTCGATCTGATTGTGAATCGATGGGCGTTCTATCAGGGACTCTCGTGCCGCATGTGGGCGCGATCGGCGCTTTACCAGTCGAGCGGAGCATTCGGCTTCCGTGATCAACTACAGGACGTGATGGCTTTCGTCTACTCCGAGCCTGGTATCGCGAGGGAGCACATCATTCGCGCGTCGGGGCGCCAGTTTGTAGAGGGCGATGTTCAGCACTGGTGGCACCCGCACAGTGGCCGCGGAGTCAGAACGCGGTTCTCAGACGATCTTGTGTGGCTGCCGTTCGTGATCGACCATTACGTCAACATCTCTTGCGACCGCGGCATCCTCGACGTCGAGGTTCCGTACATCACGATGCGTGAGCTGAATCCCGATGAGCACGAGATCTACGATCTGCCGAAAGAATCCGGTGAGACTGGCACAATCTACGACCACTGTGTCCGCGCTCTGAGAAAGGCCTGCACGAAGGGCGTTCACGGATTGCCGCTGATCGGGAGCGGTGACTGGAACGACGGAATGAACCGGGTGGGAATCGAAGGGAAGGGCGAGAGCGTCTGGCTCGGGTGGTTCCTGATCACGACGCTCAGAAAATTCGCGGCGCACGCCGATTTCCGGCACGACACCGCGGTGCGCGACGAGCTGCTAGCCAAGGCTAGCGACTATGCTGAAGGGGTCGAGCGCGCAGCGTGGGATGGCGAGTGGTATCGCCGCGCTTACTTCGACGACGGCTCACCGCTGGGCTCGCGCACGAGCGACGAATGCAAGATCGACTCGATTGCGCAGAGCTGGAGTCTAATCTCGGGAGTCGGCAAGCCGGAACGAACGCATGTCGCGATGCAATCGCTGAACAAATATCTGGTGCGGGAAGATGCGCGGCTCATCATGCTGCTGACGCCACCGTTCGACAAGACGACGCACGATCCCGGGTACATTCAGGGCTATTTGCCTGGCGTAAGAGAAAACGGCGCGCAATACACGCACGCAGCGTTGTGGGCGGTGTTGGCGACGGCGATCCAGGGCGAGGGCGATCACGCGTTCAAGCTGTTCCAGATGCTCAACCCTATCACGCACTCGAACAGTCCTGAAGCTCTGGATACATATAAGGTAGAGCCCTATGTGATCGCGGCGGATGTGTACACGGCGAAAGGACATCTCGGGCGCGGCGGCTGGACGTGGTATACCGGATCGGCGAGCTGGATGTATCGCGTCGGACTCGAAGCGATTCTCGGTTTCCACCAGCGGGGCGAGCTTCTGTACATCGAGCCGTGCGTCCCAAAGAGCTGGAAGGAGTTCAGCGTCGAGTACCGGTTCAGGTCGTCGACGTACGTGATAGCCGTCCAGAATCCGGACGGCGTGGAGAAAGGCTCAACCGAGCTGAAGCTGGATGGTCAGTCGATCGAGGGCGGGATTCCTCTCGTCGATGATGGAAAAACCCACAAAGTCAGCGCTTTGCTCCGGCCTTCTTCCGGGGCTTCTTCTTCGCCGGCTCCTCCTTTGCCTCCGAGCCAACCGCAGAAAGCCCGACTATAGCGGGGCCGTTGACGACGTTCCCGTACGGATCGAACCGCGATCCATGGCACGGGCAGTCCCACGTCTTCTCGGTGTCGTTCCAGTTGACGATGCAGTACAGGTGAGTGCACACCGCTGAGCGTTGGTGGTATGTTCCGCGCTCGTCGCGGTAGACGGCGAGCTTGCCGCGCCCGCGACCGATCACCGCGCCCTCGCCAGGTTTGATCTTCGCAAACTCGTCGACATCTCCCGTCGTGAACCAGTCCTTGTACTGCTCGGCGACGTTCGCGTTTTCCTTAAGATATTCTGGTGTAGCGCGCAGCTTGACGCGTGAGGGATCATAGAGCTTCGCCCACTGGTTATTTCGTCCCTGCACGAGCTCGTTGAGGATGATGCCGGCGATGGTTCCGTGCGTCATCCCATTTCCGGAGTCACCGGTAGCGACGTAGATGTGCTCGTCGCCGCCGGGATTCTTGCCGATGTATGCGAGGTAATCCACCGGCTCAATCACCTGGCCCGACCATTGGTACTCGATGCGCTCAACCATCGGGAAACGCTCGCGCGTCCATGTCTCGAGGCGAGTGAAGCGCTCGGCCATGTCATCAGCCTGGCCCGTCTTGTGGTCCTCCCCGCCGACCAGGAGGTACTCGTAGTCGAGCTCTCGTCCGGAGCTGTCCTCCGCGTGCTGGAGGCGAACATAATGGTATGGGTCGGGCGTATCCCAGTACAATCCGTGTGGGACAGAACCACGCGGCACACGTGCGCCGATTACGTACGTCCGATAAGCAGCCTGCTTGCTGTGGATGATGAGCCAGTCGTTGACGGGAGTATTCGTGCAGACGACGACGTTGTCGGCGCTGATGACGTAACCATCGCGGGTCGTGACGCGCGCCGGCTCGCCGTCCTCGATTTTCTCAGCGTGCACTCCGGAATAAATCTTTCCGCCATCGCGCAGAATCGCGCGCGCGAGCCCTTTCAGATATTTGAGCGGATGGAACGTGGCCTGTCGGGGGAAGCGGAGCGCCGGTCCGCTGTCCCAGAAACTGAGAGGGATGCGGTCGACGAGCTGGGTGTCGTTTATCCCCGCGCGATGCGTGGCCTCGAGCTCGCGCTCCAAATCCTTGCGCTGACTGTCACCACCGAGGAAGAGATAACCCTCGAGGCGCTCGAAATCGCAGTCGATGTCTTCCATCGAAGCGATGGTCTCGATGCGATGGATCGCGGACATGTGACTTTCAGCGGCGAGCCGAGCGCCCTCCTGGCCGTGGATTCTGGCGATGTTGTAGTAGCGATCATCCAGCGCGGCGGTCAGATGCGCCGTGGTGCGGCTCGTCTCTCCACCACCAATCGGCCCATCGTCGACAAGGACCACGGCGCGACCAGCGCGCGCGAGGAGATAGGCAGTCGTCATGCCCGCGATGCCAGCGCCGATTATGCAGACATTCGTGCGAACGTCCTGTGTCAGCGGCTGGAACTGGGGAACCTCGGTGTTGGCCATCCAGACGGAGGTCGTGTGACCTGAGTCGCTATGCATAGGCGGTGGGCGGGAGGCGGGAAGTGGGAAGCGGGAAGCGGGAAGCGGTGGTGATGCTGGGAAGTACGAATTCTTGCGGACATGGCGCATAGGACATGCCATGTGCTACTCTAGGAACACACGTAACGCAGAGTGTTGGGCGGAGATCAAATGACTAAACATTCCAAACACACGTGGATTGTCGACGTAATCGAGGACGGATCGGCGTCGATCGAGGTGGATGGACGGAGCGTGACGCCAATCCCTGAGTGGCTACTGCCCGAAGGCGCGAAGGAAGGCGATGTCTTGTCGGTGACTCACGACAGACAGGAAGGAAAGTCGGCGCTGCTCATCGAAAACGATCCTAACGCCAAGCGAGAAGCACTCGAACGGTCGAGAAAGCAGGTCTCCCGCAAATCAAAGAACGATCGCGGCGGAGACATCCAGCTCTAATTCGCGCCGCATTTCACCTGACTCGAGACGCGATCGCTGGGACCGTCGAGATCGGTGCCGGGTCGTTCGGGGGTGATCGAGAATCCGCCGTGCGCAGTTCCCGGCGAACGAATCGTAATTGTCCCGTTCTGATCCGTTCGATACCACGGCACGCCCGCGCTTTTGTAGATGCTCTTCGCCTGCGTATGCATGTGGCCGTAATCGTTTTTCGCACCGACTGAGGTGACGACCCACTGGGGATCAGTGATGGCGAGATAGCGAGGCGTCACGCCGTTGCAGCTGCCGTGGTGGTCCGCCTTCAGGACATTGACGTGCATTCCCGGATCGCGGTCGTAACCCGCGCTCTCGAACCACGCGATCTCCTCGTGCTCGGCGTCACCCGCGAGCCACATACTGAATGATGCGGAGTCAGGCCCCACAAGCTTGACGGCCGTGGAGCGATTGTTGGGTCCATCGCCGTGGGGCGTGGGCGCCATGATGTGGAGCTTCGCTCCGCCGGTCATCGTGATCGTGCAGATTGGCCGGCCGTCCGCGCACGGGTCGTCGGTGTCGCGATACACGAGGCTGTCCTTGTCCATGCGAGAAAGAATCGAATCGCGCAGATGCGCAAGCGTCACGGCCGGCGCTGGGTCTTTGTTCTCGAAGAAGTAGCGAACGCGGATGTGGCGGGATGTCTCGAACAAATCCCTCAACCCGCTGTAGTGATCGAGATGCGGGTGGGAGAGGATCACCACATCGATCGTCGAATTATTGAGCCTGAGGGAATCGAGATACCTGCCGAAGACGGCAGTGTCGGGTCCACCGTCGATCAGGACGCGACTGGATCCGTTTCGAATGTAGGTGGCGTCGCCCTGTCCAACGTCGAGCACTCGGACGATCAGCTCTTTGCCGCCAGAATCAGTGACGAAGCTGGTTACCGGCGCCGCCGGTTTTCGCGTCGAGCGCCGAGAACGCGAATGTGAAGATCTCCGCTCGGACCCCGGCTGATTGGTGCGCTGTTGTCTCTCGATGTAGAAGCCCAGCGCAACCATTGCAACGGAAAGAATCAGCAGGCGTCTCAGCATGGCTATCGATCGACGTCTTGTAAGGTCAGCTCAAGTATCGACGATGTCGGCGCATTGCCCGCAGTCGTTTCAAGCCGTCCGTCATCGATGCATCGACCAGCTGGAGACGATCAACCCACGAGCTGTCGCAGCACCGCCCGAACCGGAGCCGCGTCGAGCGCCATGAGCTTGAGTGGGAACGCCATCAACTCGTACATAGTCGGCGTGATTCTGCGGAGATCGAGATTCTCGAGGATGGCGGCGTTCGATGAGAAGAGCATGTGGTGCACCGCCAGGTTCTTGCTGTCTCTCTGATCCACCGACGGTGAATCGACGCCGAGGAGGCGGAGACCACGACCGAGAAGTGCGCGGACGCATACTTCAGAGAGCGTGGGCCAATCTTCAGGGAACGCGCCGCTCGCGATCGTACGGCCGGTGCGGAGGAGCAATCGCTCGACGAACGGAAGCGATTGAATCTTCTCGAGATCCTCGATCTCTATCTCCTTGCTCAGGCTCGAGACATCGACGACGATGGCAGGTCCATAGAAGGCATCGAGCGACAGCTCGTGGGAGCCCGACCATCCCTCGCGCACGTGCAGCGGAGCGTCAGCGTGAGTGCCGACGTGTGGACTGCAGGCGAACGATGAGACGTTGACGCTTGCACCAGCCCCCATCAGCGACGCCCAGCCGCATGTGAAAGGAGTGTCGCCCGGCCACTCGGGAGTGTCGGGATTGAGAGTGACGCTGATGTCGCGGAGTGTCGGCTCGCTACCGTTCACAAAGTCGCTATCCGAGAAAATCTGTCCTGTTCTATGGTGATTTCTTCCCGACGAGCTTCTTCGCAGCCTCGACGATGTGGTCCGCCGTGATTCCCAGATGCGTGAAGATGGTCGCGGCCGGTGCAGATGCTCCAAAGCGCTCGATGCCGAGGACGACACCGTCGTCTCCGACCCAGCGGTACCACGACATTGGATGCGCCGCTTCCATTGCGACACGCTTAATACCTTTCGGCAGAACGCTGTCGCGATAAGCCGGCTCCTGGCGCGCGAACATTTCCATGCTGGGCATGCTGACTGCTCGGGCGCGAATGCCATCGTCCTCCAGTTTTTTCTGAGCGTCGAGCACGAGAGCGACCTCGGATCCGCTCGACATTAACACGACTTCGGGCGCGCCGCCTGGCGCATCGGCGAGCACGTACGCACCGCGAGCGAGTCCGCTCGCCGCGGCGTATTTCGTTCGGTCGATGAAGGAGAGCTTCTGACGCGTGAGGACGAGCGCAACGGGTCCTTCTCTGTGCTTGAGCGCGGCGCGCCAGGCCTCAGTCGTCTCCGATGCATCGGCGGGGCGAATCACGGTCATCTCGGGAATCGCACGCAACCCACTCAACTGCTCGACCGGCTGGTGTGTTGGTCCGTCTTCGCCGAGCCCGATGGAATCGTGAGTGTAAACGTAGATGACATGCCGGCCCATGATGCACGCGAGCCTTATCGGGGGGCGCATGTAATCAGAAAAGATGAGAAAGGTCGCGCCGTACGGAATGATGCCTCCGGTGAGCGACATCCCGTTCATGATTGCTCCCATTGCGTGCTCGCGGATTCCGAAATGGAAATTGCGGCCGCCGTACTCTTCAGCCGAGAAGCTCGGTGCGCCCTTCACTATCGTGTCGGTGGAGCTCGATAGATCGGCCGAACCGCCGATCAGCTCCGGGATTTTCGCGGCAATCGCATTTATCACGACTCCCGATGCGGCTCTGCTCGCGACATTCCCGTTCTTCGCGTCGAAAACCGGTAATGCATCCTCCCAGCCTTCCGGAAACTCGGCATGCAATCGGCGCTGGAGCTCTTTCTCCAGTCCCGGGTTTTTCGCTTTGTAGGCCTCGTAGACTTTTTTCCATTCGTCTTCTGCCGCTCCTCTCTTCTTTCCGGTTTCTCTCCAGAATCGGAGCGCTTCAGGAGCTACGTAAAACGGCTCCAGCGACGGATAACCGAGCGCCTTCTTCGTCAGGATCACCTCTTCAGCGCCCAACGGAGATCCGTGCGCCTCGGCAGTGTCGTGCTTGTGTGGACTGCCGTAGCCAATGTGCGAGCGAACGATTATCAGCGACGGTCGCGAGGTCTCGGCTTTAGCGGCTTCGATGGCGCGATCGAGCGCGCCGAGATCGTTCACATCGGCAACGTGCTGAGTGTGCCAATGGTAAGCGTCGAACCTCGCGGCGGTGTCGTCACTGAAGGTGAGCGCGGTGTCGCCTTCGATGGTGATGTGATTGTCGTCGTAGAAGCCGATCAGCTTGCCGAGCTTCGTATGACCGGCGAAGGAGGCCGCTTCGTGCGAGATGCCCTCCATCATGTCGCCATCGCTGGCGATGAAGTAGACGTTGTGATCGAAAATTCTCTGGTCGCGGTTGAACAGCGCGGCCATGTGCGCCTGGCCGACAGCCATCCCGACGGCGTTGCCGATTCCCTGGCCGAGTGGTCCGGTGGTCGTCTCGACGCCGGGTGTGTAACCAAGCTCGGGGTGCCCGGGCGTCTTGCTCTCCCATTGCCTGAACTGCTTGATGTCGTCGAGTGTCAGGTCGTAGCCGGTGAGATAGAGCGCGCTGTACAACAGCAACGACGCATGTCCGCACGAAAGCACGAATCGATCGCGATTGAGCCAGGCGGGATCGGCCGGGTTGTAGCGAAGGTGTCTTGTCCAGAGCACGTAAGCGAGCGGGGCAAGTCCCATCGGCGTCCCGGGGTGACCCGAGTTCGCTTTCTGAACGGCGTCCATCGCGAGAACCCTGATCGCGTTGATGCAAAGATTCTCGAGCGAAGGTCCGCCCGAAGACGAGGATGAGGACGGAGGTGGTGCTGGTCGCGGAGCGGCCGCGGTATCGGTGGGCTCTGACATGAGAACTATGTAAGCCGTTTGCGGGGAAGGTGCAGGTGTTCAGTTAATGCCATGTCGGACGACGACATCAATTACAAACTAGCTCATACTCGCGTGCGTTGTAGTACGAGCCAGTCCGCGGCCTCGCGCACTTCGCTCGGCACCAGATTGTGACCGGCCAGCTGCCAGTTCAGCGCGACTTCCGCGCGGGAAGATTTAAAGAGCTCGACTAGTCGCTCGACGCTGTCCGCGGGCACGATAGGATCCATTCGGCCAGCCGATACGAGCACGCTCGAGCCGGACAAGTCCGGAAGCTCGTCGGGCTCAAGCACCAGCATCGGACGAAAGAGGATCGATCCCTGGAGCAATCCGGGCGCGACGAACATCACGGTCGACGCGATGTTCGCTCCGTTCGAGAAGCCGAACGCGAATATACGGCTCGGCTCCAGAGAGTAAGTCGAGATCGCAGCACGAATGAAGCGCGCGAGCTCCTCGGCGCGCGAGCGGACCTCCTTGGGATCGAACACTCCTTCCGACAGTCTCCGGAAGAATCGCGGCGCGCCGTTCTCGAGGACATTGCCGCGCGGGCTCAGGATCGCAGCGCCCGGCGCTATCGCCTGGCCAATGCCGACGAGATCGTTTTCGTCGCCGCCTGTTCCGTGGAGAACGAGAAGTGTCTCTCCTGAAGCAGGATCTTGCGGAGGCACAAATCGATGGATGAAGCCGAGGTCTTCGGTCATGCGTTGGGTCCGCGGAGCTCGAGTGGCGCGTGGATGTTTGGAAGCAGTGCCTCGATCTCGAATCGGCGGGGCTCCAGCCAGTCCGGGAGCTTCAATGATTGTCCGAGCGAGTCGAGTGGCTCGTCGACAGCGAAGCCGGGAGGGTCTGTCGCCACCTCGAACAGCACACCGCCGGGCTCGCGAAAATAAATCGACTTGAAGTAGTCGCGATCCAGCTGTGGCGTCACGTTGTAGCCAAGTGATGTCAACTCGGTGCGCAGCTCCATTTGGTCCGCTTCGCGCGCCGCGCGAAATGCAACGTGGTGAACGGTTCCGGCTCCGATCACGCCGCCCCAGATGCCGGGGACGCAACGAAGATCGACGATGGTCCCGGGGCCGCCATCACCTGCTGCGTAGCGGAAGATGCTGCCCTGCTCTCGTATGAGCTGGAATCCGAGCGTGTTCGTGAGAAGCTGACCGGTGAGCTCATTTGCATCCAGCCAGAGAGTTACGGAATAGAGCCCGCGGATGGCGTGCTCGGCGGGCACTCCTCCGCCAGACCAGCCACTACCGCGCGCGTCGGCGGCGGGATGCGCCACGAGCTCACCCATGAATCCCTCGTGATCCTTGAATGCGATCACTCGCTCGTCTTCGTATCGCGCGGTAGGCTGTGAAAACTCGACTCGTTTCTTAATGAGTCGCTCGATCCAGAAACCAACAGAGCTCGGGAGTATCGCGAACGAAACGACGGCAACCTGGCCACCGCCCTGTCTTCCACGGCGTGCATCAGGCCACGGGAAAAACGTGAGAATGCTGCCTGGATTTCCGTCCTCGTCGCCGAAATAGAAGTGGTAGGTGGTCGGATCGTCGAAGTTGACGGTGCGCTTGACGAGTCTCAGGCCGAGGGTGCCAGCGTAGAAGTCGAGGTTCCGCTGGGGATCACTGGCGATGCCGGTGACGTGGTGGATACCGGCAGTGCGAAAGCTCATCGCGACGGTTGACCACCTTGTTGCTTCTCTCGTCTGGATGGCATAATACCCTCAATCTTTACCCTTCCACTGAAGCAACGGATATGCCGTTTGCTGAGGCCATGATGTGAGCCGCGCCCAAGCGCCCAGAAAGCCGAAACCAAAGCGCTATCGCAGTCTGAGCGACCCCAATACGCTCAGCGAGCTGACGCTTCGGTTGAAGGAAGGAATCTACATCACGACCCTCGAGGGCGACATCGTCGATGCGAATCCGGCGTTTCTCGAGATGTTCGGCGTCGATTCGCTGAAAGAGCTCCGCGGATTCCGAACGAGTGATTTCGTGCGGCCCGAAGTGAGAGAACGCGAGATGGCCCAGCTCGAGCGCGACGGATCGGTGCGCGATGTCGAGTTCCAGCTCACGCGACGCGATGGCGAAGTGCGTACGGTGGTGGACAGCGCGTTTCTCTCCGTGGATCCGAAGACCGGAGAGCGGTACTGTCACGGAATTCTGGTCGACATCACGCAGCGGAAGGAGCTGCAGACGCAGCTCCTCGAGCTCAGCATCCGCGATCCGCTCACGGGCTGTTACAACCGCCGCTACCTGAATACGGTGAGCCGGCAGTGCGAGGCGCAGCCGAAGGGCGAATGGGGCTGCATTTATCTCGACATCGATCACTTCAAGCAGTACAACGACACGAACGGTCACTCCGAGGGCGACAGCGTCCTCGTGAAGATGGCGAGATTTCTGATGCGGCACGTGCGCGCGGAAGAAGCAGTAGTGCGTGTCGGCGGCGATGAGTTCCTGGTCGTTTTGTGCGACGCGGGCGACGATCAGACGCAGCACGTCGCGGCACGATTGCGCGCCGCCGCAGCGCTGTCGGCGCCAGTCCCCTTTTCGATGGGCTGGGCATCGCGCATGGGTGGGGAGGGATTTGAGGACACGATGATTCGCGCCGATCACCGGCTCCTGGAAGTAAGAGTGGATGAGCGGCGCGACATGAACAAGCGACGCAAGAAGAGACCGCGTGTGTAAGTAAGGCGAGGGCATACGTCCCACAGTAGAACCCACTTCTACTGGTGCCCAATGCGGTCATTCCTTTTCGCCCTCGTTTTCATCGTTCCAGCACTCACGTCCGCGCAGATAGTGCAGGACGGACGTGTATGGCCTTGTCCCGTGCCGCCGTGCCGAATGGGTCAGCCATGCCCGATGCCCGCTTGTGTCGCGCCGAATCCGACAGTTTTTCGTCAGAGCAGCGACGTTCGCGTGGAGCTCGTGGATCGCGTCCTCCGATACGAGATAACGGAGACATACGTCAATCACGGCAACAGAGTCGGTGAGGCGGATTTCATGTTTCCGCTGCCAAAAGGCGCTGCCTTTCAGGATCTCAAGCTCTCGATCAACGGCGAGATGGTTTCGGGTGAGACGATGAACGCTGATCGCGCTCGGCAGATCTACGAGGAGATAGTCCGTCGCCAGCGGGACCCGGCGCTGCTCGAGTGGATGGGGTACGGTCTCCTCCGCGCAAGGATTTTTCCGATTGCGCCGGGCGAGGAGAAAAAAGTCGTCGTCCGGTTTCAGACAGTAGCCGAACGGGAGGGTGATGCGCTGAGGGTTGACTATTTCAGAGGCGTCGGTACGAATCAATGGGCAACGAATCAGGACGCACAGGCACGGACATCGTTCGTTCTGACCTATCCGGCGGATCCGATGTATGGAACAGCGTATTCGCCGACCAGCTCGATCTTCGAGCAACGCTATGGAGACAACACCGATCGCTCGAATGATGATTCCGGCGATCGCAGCTTTGCATCGAACAGCCGGCGGTCGATGCGCCGGTTCGAGATAAGGGATGCGCATGGAGAGGTGACGCTTCTCATTCCGGTCCGTCGCTCGAGCAGTGCGGCGGTGACAATGCTCGCGAATGCTCCAGGAAACGAGGATGGCTTTGCGCTCATCACTCTATCGCCGCCACCGGTGCGGTCAGCCGCAATTCCGCGCGATCTGACTTTTGTCATCGATGTTTCGGGATCAATGGGCGGCGAGAAGATCGAGCAGGCGCGAGCGGCCGGGAAGCAGCTGCTTCAGAGCCTGTCACCGATGGACCGATTCCGACTCATCGATTTCTCGAGCGACGTTCGCACTTTTCGGGACGATTTCTCCGTGGCCAGCAGGGAAAACATTCGCGCAGCGGACCGCTACCTCGATCAGCTGGAGGCGCAGGGATCGACGAATATCTCAGGCGCGCTGGACGAGGCGCTCTCTTCACGGGTTCAGGCGGGAAGACTTCCTATCGTCCTCTTCCTGACCGACGGACAACCGACTGTCGGAGAGCGCGACGCGTCAGTGATAGCAGCGAACGTAGCCAAACAGCGCGGCACGCGCCGGCTATTCACTTTCGGAGTCGGAGCGGATCTCAACGTCTCGCTAATCGAGCAGCTCGCGCTGGAGGGTCGCGGGACCGCGAGCTTCGTTCGTCCGGAGGAATCCGTCGAGCGCGCCGTCGGCATAGTCGCCAGTCGATTGACGAGTCCCCTCGTCACAGATGTCCGTGTTCACGCTGACGGTGTACGACTTCTCAAGATGCACCCTTCGGGAGCGATGGACATATTTGCTGGCGAGGATCTCGTCATCCTGGCGCGTTACGACGGGAGCGGCAATGCGCTGCTGCGCTTCGATGGCCAGACGGCTTCTGGTCCGGTGACCTGGACGAGCAGGGTGAACTTCCCCGATCGCACGCGAGAAAATCCGTTCGTTGCGAGACTGTGGGCAACGCAACGGATCGGGTATCTCAGCGCGGAGAAGCGCAAGCACGGTGGCTCTCAGGAGATCGACGACGAGATCCGTAGTCTTGGTGATCAATTCGGGATTCCGACAGAGTTCTCTTCCTATCTGGTGGTCGAGCCGGGAATGAATCAGCAGCGCAGGATAGGCATGTCAGGCAGCACCAATGGGGTTGTTGTGACTGGCGTAGGAACCACAGTAACGGCCGCGCCAGTGGCGGCGCCGGCAGCTGTCCAGTTCGAAGCAGCGAAGACCGCTGCCGCGCAACGTTCCGCGACGAGCTTGTCGGCGATGGATGATATCTCCCCCGCGAGGCAAAATCCGAACGTGCGTCGCTCGGGCAACGTGACTTTCGTTTTGCGCGACGGTGTGTGGACGGACGTTCGATACAAGAAATCGGGTACCGTTCTACGCGTGAAGCCGTTCTCCGATGCGTACTTCAAGCTGCTCGAGCTGCAACCCGATCTTCGAGAAGCCCTGGCTGTGGGAGAGCGCGCAATAGTAGTGGGCCGCGACATGGCAATCGAGGTGACTCCGTCCGGAGTGGAGCGGCTTACGGATCGCGATCTGGCGCTGTTGCGGGATCGCTGGTGAGTCGGTGACGGACGTCGAACGACTCTTCCGAACCTACAACGCCGCGTTGGTGCGATATCTGACGCGGCGTCTGGGAGATCGCGACTGGGCGGAAGAAGTTGCGCAGGAGACGTTCGTGCGCGCACTAAGGCAGACTTCGATACAGAACGAGCGTGCGTGGCTGTTCGCGGTTGCCACGAATCTCGTGCGGGACGAAGCGAGGAAGGACATGAGACGTCGAAAGCATCTCGCGCTTCTTGCAGAGGAGGAGCGCGAGTCGATGATAGAGCCGGAGGAGACGGCGGTCGAGCGCGCGCAGGAGGCAGCGATGGCGCGTAAGGCAGTAGATGCTCTCGCTGAGCGAGATAGGCTCGCGCTGTTGATGCGCGAAGAAGGACTCGATTACAACGAAATCGCCGAGGCGTTGGAGCTGTCGCCAGGCTCGGTGGGGACGACATTGTCACGTGCTCGGCGCCGGCTGGTAGAGAGCTACGAAGCGTTGCAGAAAGCCCGCGAAGAGAGAGAGAAAAATGCAGCATCCTGACGAAGGAACTATTCACGCATGGCTCGACCGCGCGCTGAGCGCGGAGGAAGCCGCGCGCATCGAAGCCCACGTGAACGAGTGCCCGGAGTGCGCCGCAGCGGTGGCGGAGGCGCGCGGATTCATCGCGGCGTCCACGCGAATTCTGACGGCGCTCGACAATGTTCCGAAGGGAGCGGTGCCGGCCGTCGCTCGAAATGCGACGAGCAGAAACTGGATGTACTGGCGGGCAGCGGCGGCGGTGTTGGTTATTGCGATTGGTACCGTTGTAGTAAGGAGAGAACAGACAGGTGCGCCTCAGGGCGTTGCGACGAACGAGACGCCGGACACGAATCCGGTACCGGCCTTTGCGCCGCCGATCAAGGTCTTTGCTCAGAAGCCAGCCGGTCCGGCGAGGCCTGCACTGACCACTGTGCCAAGCGGTGCGCCGGGCACATCATCTCAGCTACCTACCAGTCGTGGCAACGAAGCGCGCGTGGCCGCAGGCAGAGATGCATCGCCGGAGGCGATCCGACCGCAAAATGAAGCAACTCCCAGAGCGGTTGGGGCGGGGACAGGCGCGCGGACACTGGCTACAGCCGCCACGACGCAGAATTCCGCAGTTGCTCCAACGCCTCAGCGATTTGCTCCTGCGAGGCCGGCCGTCTCAGGCAAAACTTCCGGCGCGGAGATCTCGGACAATAAGCCGGGCGAGGCGACATCAGCGAGCGCGCTGCAAGGTGCGAGCGTTCCGCGAAATGCGAATGGCGGCATAGCCTCGGATGCCCTAGCGATCGAACCGCCTCAACTTCGGGCTCTCAGTGCGCGACGAGTAATCGGCGGAAATCGCACTGTGTACGAGGTTGCGCCCGGAGATACTGTAGTGTTGATCGAATCACTTCCGACGCAGCTCAATGCCGTCGTCGTCACTGGAGCCTCAGAGACAGCGATTAGGACAACTGCACGGACATCGACAGGGACAACGACGGCGAAGCCGAATGCGCAGACCGCACAGTCGAATGCGCAGACCGCACAGCCGGCACCGTCAGCCCCGCCACCCGCGACGAAGCAAGCGGCGGCGGCGCCGACTGACGTCAACACCATAAACACCATAGCCTGGACGGATCCAGCGACCGGGCACACGATGGAACTCTCGGGGCATCACACGCCCCCTGAGCTCGAGGTCATCAGACAAAGGATCGAGCGAGCACGTGCTGCAGAGGCTGCTCAAAAGAAAAAACCCTGAGCCTGAGCCTCAGCCGGCGGCCGGCCCGCCTTCGATCGCCATCCCCATCGAATGGTAGCCCTTGTCGACGTAGACAATGGTCCCCGTTATTCCGCTCGCCAACGGACTCGAGATGAAAGCAGCGGCGTTGCCAACTTCTTCCGCCTGCAACGGATCGGTGAGGGGAGAGTTGCCGGCGCAGTACTGCACCATCTTCTCGATGATTCCAATCGCACTCGCGGCACGGGAGGCCAAGGGACCCGCCGAAATCGTGTTGACGCGGATGCCGTGCTTTCGGCCAGCCTCGAACGCGAGCACACGCGTGTCGCTCTCGAGCGCTGCTTTCGCCGACGACATTCCACCACCGTACCCCGGAATCACACGCTCACTCGCCAAGTAGGTGAGTGAAAGGAAAGATCCGCCGCGCCGCATCATTGGCGCGAGACGTGAGACCATCGACGTCAGTGAATAGGCGCTCACCCCGATCGCGGTGAGATATCCGAAGCGGCTCGTCTCGAGCAGCGGTTTTTTTACCTCTGGCCCGTTCGCGAGCGAATGGACCACGATGTCGATGGAATCCCCCCCAAAATCGGCCTCGATGCGTTTCGCGAGACCATCGATGCTGAAGTCTCCAGTTTCCTTGTAGCGCTTGTTGGCGCGGATGTCTTCGGGAGCGTCCGTAAGCGTGTCGTAGGCAGCGTCGAGCGGATAAATCTTCTCGAACTGAAGAACCTGTCCTCCGGATAACTTTCGCGACTCGTCCATCTTGCCGCGATCGAGCAGATTCATGAAGATGTTGAGCGCCGGAGGCCATGTCCCAACGCAAATGCTAGCGCCCGCTTCGGCCAGAGACTTGGCGATCGCAAATCCGAACCCAGCGTCGTCGGCGACACCGGCGACGAGCGCGCGCTTGCCGGTGAGATCGATCTTGAGCATTCGGGTTATATCGCGATTCGATGCATGATTGACAAGGGGTAAGTGATTTGCATTCGACTGGTGCTATCGAGCGTCTTCAACCTTGAACTGGAGGATCTCTTGTCCGGCAAGTTGTTTGGTATCGCCTTTCTTTCGCTCTTTCTTGCATCGAATACCGCCGCGCAAGTTCAGGATACCATCAACAAGAAGACCCCACTCCTTGTCGGCAAGGATGCCCTTCTTTTCGGCGCGTTCGCGATTGGCACCGCGCTCGTTGCACCAGTCGACCGGCAGATCGCCGGCAGACTGCAGGACTCCTCCACTCAGGAGAATCGTTTTCTCAGCACCGCCGCGACCGGCTTGCGCTTACTCGGCGACCCTGGGTCTCTCTTTACGGGAGCGGGGCTTTATACAATCGGCCGCATCGATGGCCAGCGACGACTACAGGCGCTCGGACTGCACAGCGTCGAGTCGATCGCCCTTTCGGGCTTGATCGGAACCGCGATCAAGATGACGGCGGGAAGGCAGCGGCCCTTCGCGGACATTAAGAATCCGTACAACTTTCAGCTGTGGCGCGGATTCTCGGGAGACAAATACCGATCGTTTCCGTCGGGCCACACGACCGCCGCTTTTGCTTTCGCTTCGACCGTCACCCGAGAAACGCAATTCTGGTGGCCCCACGCGACCTGGTACATCGGGACGGTTTTTTATGGGGGAGCGAGCTTGATTGGCCTTTCGAGGATCTACAACAATCAGCATTGGGCGAGCGACGTGATGGCAGGAGCGACCATCGGCACGCTCATTGGGCTCAAAGTCGTCAAATACACGCACTCTCACCCTGGAAATCACATCGATCAGGAGTTGATCAAAGGGAAGAAGCGGAGCTCGGCGATACAAGTCAATCCGGTTCTTTTTTCGATACAGTTCTGATACTCTTTGAGATCATTTCCGCGAGTCGTGCTTGCTGAATGGAATTTTCATACTTGCGGAGCTGCCGGGTGAAGTCGGAGACCGGATCCGCGCAATCAACGAGCGGTACGACCCGAAGCTTTCGCGTTACAAGCCCCCGCACTTAACGCTGGCGGGGTCCTCCGGAGCAGGGCCGATCCCTTCCTCTGTGGGGGTCGACGAAATTCGTGCCCGGCTGGAGCCGATAACCAGCGACACAGCGCCGTTGACTCTGTCGTTCCAACCTGCACAGAGATTCATGCAGACCAACATCCTCGTGCTGCCTATCGATCCTCACGGGCCGCTGCGGGTGCTGCACGATAGAATCGCCACCAGCGGCCTGCCGTTCACGAAGGCGCGGTACACTTTTAGCCCTCATGCAACGTTGAGCCTTTACCAGTCGCTCGATAACGACTCGACGCGTGAGCTGCTCAAGACCCGGATACCGGAGCCGTTCGTGATAAAAGCGATCCAGGTATATCACACGCGAGATCCACAACCTTCACGCAAGCTGGTGGAGCTTCCGCTGACCGGTGGACCTGAAAAAGATTGAGATCGCGTGGCACGGCCTCTGGATGCACGTGCTGGGTTGGATGCTGCCGGGACCGAGCAGGACTCCGCTTCCGCCGCCGACGAACGAGGGCTATCGGGTGCTCGTCATCAGGTACGAGCGCATCGGCGACATGATCATGGCGACGTCTTTGATCAGGAACATCGCGTGTGCGCTGCCAAGCCGCAAAGTCGATGTCCTGGCGACTCCAGCGACGGCTCCCATCCTGGACGGTAATCCTTACGTCGGAAAAGTACTCACTCTCGATCGTGGATCGATCAGCAGCTACAGAGAGGTAATGAACCAGCTGCGGCGGGAGCGATACACGGTGATGGTGGATGGCCGAATCAACAACCCGTCGATATTCACGTCGACCCCACTCCTGATGTACGTGGGGCGAGCGCGATTCAGAGTGGGAGCCCGCGGCGACAGGAAGCCCCGGATCTACAACGTCTCGGTGCCGGAGTGGAACGGCGTCGATCACTACATCGACGGATGCAAACATCTCGTCAGCCCGTTCAGCGTGAACCCGGCAACGCTCGACTGGCAGCCGGAAATCTTCCTGACGCAGGAGGAGACGGCGCGCGCCGAGGAAAGGTGGAGCGAAGCAAGCGGCCTCGTTTCTTCACACAAATACGAGGGAGGCGACGCCGCCACTTCCGGAAACGACCCAATGTCGACGGGGCCTCAGAGCCGCGGCAAGCGACTCCTCGTCAACCTCTCAGCGTCGGAGCCAAATCGCAGATGGCCCGATGGAAAATTCATAGCGACTCTCCAACACGCGCGCTCGCGCTATCCAGGAATGCCGATGATCGTCATGGGCCTCCCGAGCGAATGGTCGAGCGTCGAGAAAGTCGCGAATGCCGTTCGCGCATTGCCAGTGCAGACGCCCAACCTGCGCGATGCATTCGCGCTGGTGGGAACCGCGGATCTCGTGTTCACACCTGACACGAGCATCTCGCACGCAGCGTCGGCCTTCAGAAAGCCAACCCTGGTGCTGCTCAAGCGGGGGCACAAACCGTACGCTCCGTATAACACGCCGGGAGAGACCGTCGCGTGGAACGAGAACGAGATCCAGCAATTACCCTATGAACGGGTGTCCAGCGCGCTCGATAAGCTGCTGACGCGCTTCGCGGGTTAACTGCGAGGGCCGGAGAATCGTCTAATTGTGGGGTATCAGACTCCCACGTTAGCATCTCTAATTGGACGGTGACACGGATGTCGGCAATCAGCCTGGCAACGAAATCAGCAACAGCTGCACTTATGCTCTTTGCGTCAGGCCCGATTTACGCGCAGGCGTCGCACGCCCATTCCGATACAACAGCCGCTCAGGCCTCACATACCATGCAAGGCATGGACATGGGTGGGGCAGAAGAGGACTGGAAGATGGCCGCGATGGCGAAGCACATGGCCTATTCGAGTACGAGGCCAGTGAAGCCGCAGGATTCCGTGCGTGCGGCGCTGGTTGTCGACGAGCTAAGACAGGCGATCTCAAAGTATCGGGATGTGAAATTCGCTGAAGCCGACGGATTCAAGATGTTCGCGCCCGAGATCAAGAATCAGCCGCAATATCATTTCACGAAAGCGGGCAATGCATTGCGGAACCAGTTCGGATTCGATCCCGCTCGCCCGACTTCGCTTCTATATAAGAAGCGGGCTGATGGTACGCTCGAGCTGATCGGCGCCATGTACACGGCGTCCAAGAGAACAACGGAAGACGAGCTCGATCAGCGCGTACCGCTCAGCATCGCGCGCTGGCACCGCCATGTGAATTGGTGCGTGCCGCCCCGGTTTCAAAAAGAGCGGTGGTCGGAGACGAAGAACGGGAGGCCTGTCTTCGGCCCTCTCGGAGTAGCCACGAAAGACGAGTGCAAAGACGCGGGTGGACGCTTCATACCGCAGGCCTTCGGGTGGATGTTACACGCGAATACCTATGCGGGAAACGATCTCAAATCCATCTGGCATGATGATCACACGATGGACCACGACCACGCGATGCTCGGAGAGCCGAAGAACCCTGATTAGGGCCTTGTGCCCGCAGTGTTGCGGGTTTCAGTAGTAATAGTTTCCTTCTTCCCCCTTGGCCAGAGCCCCAGCAGTCCGAGCAGGCCGAGCCAGCCCCAATTGAAGTGACGTCCGCCGTTAGTGGTACCGTAGGTGGTAGCGCTCGTCGAGTCCATGGTTTGTGAGTGCAGCATCGCCGGCGCAAATAGCAACGTGCCGGCAATCGCGGCAGCGCCAACGGCATTACGTGCTTTGTTGAGAAGCATTAGCAACCTCTTCGTGAATTGGCTCTGCCTCCGAACGGCAGACGATATGCCAATTGGGCCGACGAGCACAATGTGTTCGTGGCCTGTCGGCGATAAATTGGGGCATGCCTCCACAATTCATCTATGTAATGAAGGACCTGCGCAAAGTCGTCCCGCCCTCGCGGGAGATTCTGCGCGGTATCTGGCTCTCATTTTATCCCGGCGCCAAAATCGGCGTCCTCGGCGCCAACGGCGCAGGTAAATCGTCGCTGCTCAGGATCATGGCCGGCGTCGACCAGGACTTTCAGGGGGAAGCCTGGCCGCACGAAGGCACTCGGATCGCGTATCTGCCGCAGGAGCCGCACCTCGACGCCACGAAGAACGTGAAGGAAAACGTCGACCTCGCAGTTAAGCCGGTGCGGGATCTTCTAAAAAGATTCGAGGACATCTCGAACAAATTCGCCGAGCCGATGTCGGACGACGAAATGACGAAGCTGCTGGACAGTCAGGCGAAAGTGCAGGAGAAAATCGATGCGTTGAATGCCTGGGACATCGATCGCAAGATCGAGATCGCGATGGACGCACTTCGACTGCCGTCGGCCGATGCCGATGTCTCGACGCTGTCCGGCGGAGAGCGGCGCCGCGTCGCGCTGTGCAGGACGCTTCTCGAGGAGCCCGACATGCTGCTCCTCGACGAGCCCACGAACCATCTCGATGCGGAGTCGGTGGCCTGGCTCGAGCGATACCTCGCTGAATTTCCGGGAACCGTCGTCGCGGTGACCCACGACCGATACTTTCTCGACAATGTCGCCGGCTGGATTCTGGAGCTCGATCGCGGCGCCGGCATCCCGTACGAGGGTAACTACAGCGCGTGGCTCGACCAGAAGCGCACGCGACTGGCGCAGGAGGAGAAGCAGGCATCCGCTCGGCAACGCACACTCGAGCGCGAGCTCGAATGGGTTCGCATGTCTCCACGCGCGCGACAGACCAAGAGCAAGGCACGCATCCAGAAGTACGAGGAGCTCGCAACGGCTGCGGAAGGCGAGAAAGTCATGCAGAACGAGATCGTCATTCCGCCGCCCGCTCGACTCGGCAACGATGTCGTGATCGCGAAGGGACTCAAGAAGGCGTATGGGGATAAGGTGCTGTTCGAGGATCTCTCCTTCTCGCTGCCTCGCGGCGGAATCGTCGGCATCATCGGCCCGAACGGCGCCGGCAAGACGACGCTCTTCCGCATGATAGCCGGAAAAGAGAAATCCGATGGTGGAGCGCTCACGATCGGCGACACGGTGCAGCTGGCGTACGTCGATCAGGCGCGCGAGCTGAACGACGCCAACACCGTTTACAAGGAAATAAGCGAAGGCAACGACATCGTCATGGTAGGGAAGCGCGAGATGCAGACGAGAGCCTACCTCGCGCAGTTCAACTTCAAGGGCGCGGATCAGCAGAAGAAGGTGAAAGACCTTTCAGGAGGAGAGAGAAACAGACTTCATCTCGCGAAGCTGCTCAAGTCAGGTGGGAATCTGCTGCTCCTGGACGAGCCCACGAACGATCTCGATGTCGATACTCTGCGAGCGCTTGAAGAAGCGCTCGAGGATTTCCCAGCCTGCGCAGTAGTGATCACGCACGATCGATGGTTTCTCGATCGTATTGCGACGCACATCCTGGCGTTCGAGGGAAATTCGGAGACGGTCTGGTTCGAGGGAAATTATCAGTCGTATATCGAGGATCTGAAGCGGCGGAAGGGACCAGACGCCGATCAGCCGCACCGCATCGCGTACAAGAGATTGGTGCGGGCGTGACCCCGCTACTGTTTCCCGAGCTCAGCGCAGACAGGGCGCAACGCAACGCAGCGCGCCGCACTCTGATTCTGCTCGCGGCAACGGCCATAACTACTTGGCCGGTCTCTGTCCGTGCGCAGCAATTCGATTCCGTTATAACGAAACCTGTCGCTCCCGGAGTAATCCACAAGCGCATCGTTGTGAACAGCGGGCCCTGGCACGTAAACGTTCTCGAGATCGATCTCAGACGACCCACGATCAGCATTCACGGCATGCGCGCGCACGATTCCTTCCGCGGACGAGAAACGGTGCGGTCGATGGTCGAGCGCTATCACGGGCCAGGCGAAGCTGTCGCCGCGGTGAATGCGGATTTCTTCGACATCAAGACAACTGGCGAGAGCGAGAACAACGTCGTCGTCGAAGGCAACGTGCTCAAGGGTGTCAAACGGACGGATTCTCCCTACGACACGTTCGACAATCTTCACTCGCAGTTCGCGGTGGACTGGCGCGATCACCCCTTCATCGATCGGTTTGCGTTTATTGGCCACGTGCTGGATGGCAAGCGGACGCTCGATCTCGACGCGCTCAATTTCTGGCCCGACAGCAATGCCATCGCGCTTTACACGGCGCCGTTCGGCGATTCGACGCCGTCAGATTCGGCCGGCAGGCATCCCTTATCGCTTGCTCTCCGCGCTATGGGCAAGAGAGGCGACACTCTGGTTTTTGGAATCCAGGGTTCTCCGGTCGAACATGGCGCCGTTTCTCTCGGGTCGGGTGCCGTTCTCGCGGCTGGCGGAAAGCGCCGAGGAGAGCTGATGGCGCTTGCGAGGCGAGGAGGCACCGTGAAAGTGGTGACGCGCTTCGCACCAGATCGCGGCCGATTGCGTACACTCTTGGGCGGCTGGCCCGGTCTGATTGTGGATGGAAAAAGCATTGCGGAGCACGTCGACATCATCGAAGGCACGTTCCCGCGATTCTCGAGCACTCGTCATCCTCGAACCGCAATTGGATTCTCACGGGACAGTACAACGCTATTCGTGGTCACGGTCGACGGTCGGAGGGAATCCGATTCCGGAATGTCACTGGTCGAGCTCGCTCACCTGATGCTCCAGCTCGGCGTTTATCAGGGAATGAACTTCGATGGCGGAGGATCGACGACGATGGTCGTCGACGACAAAGTCGTTAACTCGCCGTCGGACAATACGGGAGAACGGGCCGTCGGAAGCGCGCTCCTCGTGGTGGTGGAGCGTAAGGTCGGGAAGTAGTCGAGGCGGGAAGCGGGAAGCGGGAAGCGGGAAGCGGGAGGCGGGAGGCGGGAGGCGGGAAGCGGGAAGCGGGAAGCGGGAGGCGGGAGGCGGTACCTGGTACCTGCCTTTCAATCCCCAAATCGGACCCGGCGAGTTTCCTGTTCCTGGCCAGTCCGCTCGGTGAGAGAGCCGTAAAGCTCGGGCCGGCGAGCCCGCAACCACCTGCGACCCGACGAAGTTGGAAGAATCGACGCATCGAGATCCGCCACGACCATATCGTCTCCGGCCTTGGACGTCTCGGCGATCACTTCTCCGTAGGGATCGAGAACCATCGCGTTGCCGGTCCGAATCTCGTCGTCGTCCGGACCGATACCATTGCTGAACACGAGGAACATTCCGTTGTCGTGTGCGCGGCTCGGAAGCCAGCGCATGAGCCATCCGCGACCCTTGATCCCGCACAACTCTGCCTCGATCGCGGCGGGATCTTCGCGCCGACGTTCCCATATCGCCGGGTCCACCTTCTTCATCGCGCGCGGACTCACCGAATTGCAACCACCCGTCTGGTGCGGCGCCAGTAGAATCTCGGCGCCCATTAGCGCGGTCGCGCGCGCGTTCTCGACGATGTTGTTGTCGTAGCAGATGAGAACTCCGACTCGGCAGCCGTGCGGCGTGTCGAAGACGGTATACCTGTCGCCCTCAGAGAGAAACTCGCTCACGAAGACGTGGAGCTTCCGATGCACCGCCCAGGTTCCATCGGGCATTGCGACGACGTATGAGTTGTACATCCTGCCATCGTCGGAGCGTTCGATGAGGCCGGCGCCGATCGTCATGCCGTGCTCGCGCGAGAGACGAAGAAGATACTGGCTGCAGTTTCCATCGGGTACGCGCTCAGCGAGCGCCTCGACTCCTTCGCGCGCGAGCTTGCGCACGTGCCAGTAGCCGGTGAGGCACATCTCAGGAAACGCGATGATCTCGACGCGCGAGCGAGCAGCTTCCTCCACGAAGTGGTGGACCTGCTCGAGATTACGGATTTTGTCGCCCGGAGAATGCTGAAACTGGACGGCGGCTACACGGACGTCGCGCATGCAGAGGCTCCTGTGTGCAGTACTCAAAATGTCAGGCACGCAGCGGCGGCGCGAGACGTCCTCATCCAGAAGTCACCTCGAGACGTCGTCTTGAATCGTCATGCCAACTGACTGTCGTGCCCAACGCAAGCCAGATGTAAATTCTAGCCCGTGTTCGTACTCGCTCTCTTGACCACGGTCCTCTTGCAGGATTCGACGCTGACCTACGACGGCCGGCAGAAGAACGTGCGTGTGGATGTACCGCGAGTGGACACCACCATCACGATCGACGGAAATCTGGACGAGCCCGTCTGGCGCCGCGCGGCTCGACTCACTGGCTTCTCTCAGTACCAGCCCGTAGACGGCCGTCCGGCCGACGACCCCACCGAAGTCCTGGTCTGGTACGCCCCCGACGCGATCTACTTCGGAATCCGCGCGCGCGAGATTCACGGCAACGTCGTGCGGGCGACCCACGCCAATCGCGACAACATCGACAGCGAGGATCAGGTCCAGATTCTCCTCGACACCGACAACTCGCGCCAAATCGCGTTTCTTTTTGGAGTAAATCCGTACGGCGTTCAGCAGGACGGCACCCGTAGCGCCCAGTTTGCGGGCGGCGCGGGCGGCGCATCCGCCACGGGGGGCGGATTTCAGACAATCAATCCGCTCGACGGCAGCGTAGATCTCAATCCCGATTACTTCTTCGAATCGAAAGGACGGCTGGTCGAAGGCGGATACGAAGTCGAAGTCCGCATTCCGTTCAAGAGTCTGCGCTACCAGGATGCGAAGGTGCAGAGCTGGGGAATTCACATCCTCAGGCGGGTGCAGCATTCGGGGTTCCAGGACACCTGGGCACCAGCGGTTCGCGCCAATGCAAACTTCCTTGCGCAGTCCGGCACCCTGGAAGGACTGCATGACATGAAGCGAGGGCTCGTCCTCGAGGCGACGCCGACCATGACGGCCCACGCCGATCGATCACCAACTATCGGCAACGGACGTGACTATCAGCAACGAGGCGAGCTGGGCGGCGACGCACGGTGGGGAATCCGTCAGAATCTCACCCTCAACGGCACCATCAATCCCGATTTCTCCCAGGTCGAAGCCGACATCGGCCAAGTGCTGCTCAACGAGCGGTTCGCGCTCTTCTACCCGGAAAAGCGGCCATTCTTTTTGGACGGTCTCGAGTTGTTCGATTCGCCGAACCAGCTCATATACACCAGACGAATCGTCGCGCCTACGGCCGGCGTGAAGCTCACCGGAAAATTGGCGGCGCTCAACATTGCTTCGATCGTCGCCCGCGACGACCAGCAGTACTCGTGGACGGGTGCTCATTCCCCGCTCTTCGGCGTCTCACGTCTCCGCTACGATTTCGGCTCCAACAATACACTCGGCGGCGTTCTCACCGCTCGTGAAGATGGCAGCGATTACTCGCGCGTTGCAGCAGCCGATTACCGCTTCTACCACTCGAAACTTTACTTCGCGCAATTCCAGGTCGCGCAATCGTGGAGCGACAGTCTGCAAAAGCATTTCAACGGATCTCTGCTCCAGGCAGACTGGGACAGGACCGGCCGCGCCTGGGGCTTTCACTACACGTTGCGGTCGCTGGATCCGGGGTTCGACGCCGCGGCGGGATTCGTGAATCGCACCGGCCTAATCGAGACGCGAGCGTTCAATCGTGTGAGCTTCTATGGAGCTCCCGGAGCGTTCGTCCAGACCTACGGAGCTTTTTTCCAGGAAGATCGGATCTGGAACAACGCGGGCCTGGGTCACGGACTGGCCGAGAGCACTGAAGCAATTCAGCCAACCGCGACACTGCGTGGAGGATGGCAACTCGGCGGAGCCGTTACTCACAACTACTTCGCGTTCGATCCGCTGCTCTATTCCGGACTCACTGTGCAGCGCTCGAGCGGGACGGTCGACACCGCGGCGTTTGCAGTGCCCGGCCCGGAGTCGGACGAATGGGGCGGGTCACTCAGAGTAACGACGCCGACCTACAGATTTTTCAGTGGGACGGCGAGCATGACTCGCGGTCAGGTGCCAATCTTCGACGAGGCGGCGCCAGGATCCGAGTCGCGGATCGATGCCGCGCTCGACACCCGACCGACGACGGCAGTCAGGAGCTCTCTCTCGTTTTCGCGACTGACGATCGCAAGAAGCTCAGACGGCTCGCGCTTCTCGTCGGAAACAATTCCGCGCATCAAGGTCGAGTACCAGATCAGTCCACCGATTTTCCTTCGGCTCGTCGGCCAATACTCCGCGCGGTCGCGATCGCCGCTAATAGATCGGAATGGCAATCCGATTTTGCTGGACGGAGTGCTCGATACCGGAGAGGTGACGAACGAATTCTCGACCGACTGGCTTTTCAGCTACCGTCCCGTTCCCGGCACTCTGGTTTACCTTGGCTACGGGTCAACGCTCGATGAGCCGCGTGAATTCAGGTTCCAGGATTTTCACAGGACTCGCGACGGATTTTTCGGGAAAATCAGCTACCTGTTCAGGCTGTAAGCTGTCACAGGTTGACCATTTTCATGCCGCCCTCGGCGTAGCGCTCTCCCGCCGCAGCTCCTTTGGGTGCGGCAGCATCGATCCTGCGGAGATCATTCTCAGACAGCACGATCTTTAGAGCGCCAACATTCTCCTCGACCCGCTCGGGATGCCGCGTTCCCGGAATCGGCACGATGTCGTCGCCCTGCGCGAGCACCCACGCCAGAGCGAGCTGCGCCGGCGTGCATTTGTGCTCCTTCGCGATCTCCTCGACCTTGGCGACCAGCTCGAGATTCTTCTGGAAGTTCTCGCCCTGAAAACGCGGGTTCTGTCGCCTGAAATCATCGGCGGAGAGATCCTCGACGCGCTTGATCTTTCCCGTGAGAAATCCGCGGCCTAGCGGACTGTACGCGACGAAGCCGATGGCGAGCGAGCGAAGCGCATCGAGCAGGCCGCCCTCGGGATCGCGCGTCCACAGTGAGTACTCGGTCTGCACCGCGCTGATCGGATGTACTTTGTGCGCTCGCCGAATGGTATTGACGGACGCCTCG
Source organism: Gemmatimonadaceae bacterium (assembly GCA_050733495.1). GTDB lineage: Bacteria > Gemmatimonadota > Gemmatimonadetes > Gemmatimonadales > Gemmatimonadaceae > UBA4720. The sequence continues at coordinate 33,433 of JBOHTC010000131.1, forward strand.
GACAAACCGAGATAGCGCACCTTGCCATCGCGCACCAGCTCCGACATCGCGCCGACGGTGTCTTCTATCGGCGTGTTCTTGTCGACGCGATGCTGGTAGTAGAGATCGATCGTGTCGACGCCCAGACGCTTGAGCGATCCTTCGCACGCCTGCCTGACGTATTCCGGCCGACCATTGACGCTCCGCTTCGTGGGATCCTTTGGATCGCGCACGTTCCCGAATTTTGTAGCGAGGACCACCTGATTGCGCTTTCCCTTGATCGCTCGGCCGACGAGCTCTTCGTTCTTGAATGGCCCGTACATGTCTGCCGTATCGAGCATCATGACGCCGAGCTCCAGCGCGCGATGGATCGTGGCTATCGATTGCTTTTCGTTGCTCGGACCGTAGAACTCGGACATGCCCATGCAGCCGAGTCCGATGGGAGAGGTCTGAAGTCCCTGAGCGCCAAGGCGGCGCGTCTTGAGTGTGGTGCTCGGTGGCATCTGGCTTCCTTGAAGTACGGGCGAAGAATACGTCTGAAATTACCGCAACAGGCACGCCGGAGCACGACACCCGGCCGTGTCGAGGATGCAGTAAAGACTCTGCCGATAGCGGCAGGCGGCATCGGATACCACTCTTATGCACATGCCGATTGCTCTCGCCGCGAGGAACGTCTCGCATCGTTTCGGAAACGTGGTCGCGCTGGACGACGTCACTATCGATGTACCAGCCGGCCACGCAGTGGCGCTCGTTGGTGAGAGTGGCTCCGGCAAGACCACTCTTCTCCGCTGCTTCAACCGGCTGATCCAGCCCGAGCGCGGAGAGGTAACGCTCGGCGGCAAAGACGTTCGCCTGATACCAGCGGTGGAAGTGCGGCGAGGAATCGGCTACGTCCAGCAGCACGGCGGCCTATTGCCACATTGGCGGATTCTCAAAAACGTTGCGCTCGTTCCGACACTGCGACGGATGCCGGATGCGACCGACGCGGCGAGACGCGCTCTCGAGTTGGTGGGGCTCTCCGTCGCGCAGTTCGGAGATCGTTTTCCGCACGAGTTATCCGGCGGACAACGCCAGCGTGTGGCGCTTGCAAGAAGCATCGCGGCCGGCCCGGACGTGGTTCTGCTGGACGAGCCGTTCGGCGCTCTCGACGCCATCTCGCGGAGCAACCTGCAAGAGACTTTTATCGAGCTGAGGCGGAATCTGTCGGTGACGACGCTGCTGGTGACGCACGATCTCGCCGAGGCCGGTCGTCTCGCTGACAAGATCGTGGTGATGAGGAATGGTCGCGTGGAGCAGAGGGGAAGCATGCGGCATTTGATATCTGCGCCAGCGACGGAATACGTTGGGCACCTCATCGAGAGAGCTCGCGCCGGATTCGAGGCTCTCCAGGCGTGAATCACGCGCGCTGTCTCGCGCTTGCCGCGGCGATAATCGCTGTCGTTTGCGTGCCGTCGATCCGCGGCCAGGTCGTGAGTGCTCCGGTTGAATCCCGCCCGATCATCGTCGCGTCCAAACCATTTGGCGAGTCTTATCTGCTGTGCGAGATGTTCGCGCAAATTCTCGAAGCCCGAGGCTTTGCAGTCGAGCGCCGTCCCGGGCTTGGTGCCACCGAGATAACATTCGGCGCGCTTCGCAAGAATGCGATCGACGTCTATCCCGAGTACACGGGCACAGGCCTTGTCGCCATTCTGCACGACTCACTCTCTGATTCGCTCGCAGCCGATCCTGGGGCAGTGTTCGCGATTGTATCGCGGCGGTTCTCGGAGCTCTATCACGTGAGATGGCTTCCGTCGCTCGGATTCCAGAACACTTATGCGATCGCGGTAACTCGCGCGACCGCGGCAAGATATCATCTGCGGACGCTGAGCGACCTGGCGCGCGAGAGCTCCAGGATCACCGCCGGATTCACAGCGGACTTCATAGGAAGACGCGACGGCCTGGTTGGTCTATCTCGGGTGTATGGGATTCATCCCCGCACCGTGCGGCCGCTCGCGCCAGCCGTGAAGTATCAGGCACTCGCGTCGGGCTCGGTGGATGTGATAGACGGATATTCGACCGACGGATTGCTCTCGAAATACGATCTCGTCACCCTGGTGGACGACCGGCACTTTTTCCCGCCCTACGAGGCAGCGGCGCTCGTGTCGGAGGATCTCGGACAGCGCGCGCCGGGTGCCATCGCTGCGCTGACGCTATTGAGCGGACGATTGGACGAGGTGACAATGCGCGGCCTCAACCGCCGCGTTGAGGTAAATGGTGAAGATGTGCGTCGGGTAGCGAGTGACGAGCTCACCGCGCTCGGATTGATCAACGCGTCGCGCACTGCAACCGCGGCGTCCACCGGAATGCGAGTCGGATTCGCTCGCTACATGTGGGAGCGCCGCGCATCGCTGCTCTCGCTGGCTGGGCGTCATCTACTGCTCGTGGTGATAGCACTCCTCGCCGCTGTCGTCATTGCGGTGCCGCTCGGTCTTGTGCTCGAGCGAGCGCGCCACGCCGCTGAGCCGGTGATTGGCTCATTAGGCGTTCTGCAGACGATTCCGAGTATCGCTCTTCTCGCGTTTATGATTCCGCTTTTTGGCGTTGGAATCGTACCGGCGCTGGTCGCGCTCTGGCTCTACGCGCTGTACCCGATCGCGCGTGGAACTTATACCGGTGTTCGAGACGCCGATCCCGACGCTGTGTCGGCCGCCGAAGCGCTGGGGACGACACCGCTCCAGCGATTGATGTGGGTGAGACTTCCTCTGGCTGCTCCCGTTCTGATGGCCGGGATTCGCACGGCTGCTGTCATCACCGTCGGTGCGGCGACTCTCGCCGCCTTCATCGGCGCCGGCGGACTCGGCGAGCCGATAGTCGAAGGTCTCGCGTTGGCGGACACGAGGATGATTCTTTCAGGTGCCTTGCCCGCCGCGGTGCTCGCTCTCGCAGTCGACGGGCTGCTCGGACTGGTGGAACGACTCGTAACTCCGGCGCATCGCCGAAGACCCATCTGGAGAAAGCGCAGTCGCTCTGCGCCGGCGCTCAATTCTGCGTGATCAGCCCACGACAGGCGGAAACCGCTGAATCGATGAACTCCCGTGCGTGTCGCTCTTGCTCGGATGCCGCGCCGATCCGTGAACCAGTCAGGACAGCGCCAACCCATCTTCTCGTGTGCCATGCACCGCGTCCCCACAGAGGTCTCTGCTTGGCCTGCGCCGCGGACGGTTGCGGATTCATGTTCACGTAGAAGTACGGCTCGTCGTAATAATTGTCGCCCGGGTCGAGGCCGATTCCTATAGTGCGGTTCGGCGTTGCCTGGATGATCGTCGCGATGTCGAAGTGATGCGGCCAGCATCGCACTTCGCTAGCCTCGTGAATCGACCGCGAGATGGAATTGAGAAGCGACGCTCCGTTTGCGAGCCAGCTTGATAGCTCCTCAAAGCCCGATTTGTCGCTGGCGTCGAAAGCATCGCCATCATCTACGGTATGAATGGGAATGTCGAAATGCCGTTTCAGCGTGTAGCGCGTCGAGTCGAGGCCGAAGGCGGCTATGTGGGTCCGAATCCATTGAGTGGCCTCGACAATAGTTCGTCCATGCAGCTTGTACTGCGCGAACGCCTGATCGTTTTGGGTCGCAATTACGAGAGTGAGATCGGCTGGCCTGAGACCAAGCCGGAACGACGTGCGTGCAGGAACGGAGCGTGAAAACAATCCGCCCAACGCTGGCATCCATTCGAGGTTAGTGTGGCTATCGTCGGCTCGCTCCTCGAGGAACGAAATGCCGGCGGCGCCGCAGAATTGTGCCGCGTGATGCAGCTGGAGACGCGCGTCGGATAGCCGGGAACTTTCTTCAGGTCTCACCGGCTGCCATGTCCGGACCATCGACAATCTGGTGCTGCGATTTTCGCGCGGTTGAAGTTCCACAAAACAAATCCGAAAAGGAGGCTTACGAGCATAGGTCCGCACGCGCAGTGCCACAAGCACATCCGGTAATGCCTGAGCAGTCATCCGTTTCTGCGTGCGGCCGCTGCGTGGAATCTTCCGTAGCTGAAGTAGATCGTCAGTCCGATCGCGAGCCAGACGAACAGCCTGATCCGTGTCGACCGGACGCAATGGCGACGAGGACGCCCGTGATGATGGTCGTGAACGTACGCCGGCTCCGGGACCGTTATATTGGCGCTCATGCCGAGACGAGCGGCCACCTTGAGATCGCGAGCGAAGTCGAGAGAAAAACAGAGCACCGGCGCCTCCGACCGGGCGAATCGGCTTTACGACTCACTTCGCGGGATGATCGTACGCGGTCAGCTCGCGCCCGGCGCCCGCATCGTCGAGACCGAAGTCGCCGAGCGATTCGGGGTGAGCCGGACGCCAGTGCGGGCGGTATTCCAGCGACTCGAGCGAGAGGGGTATGTCAGCGCGTCGACGACCCATCAGGCGCGGATGGCAGTGGCGCCACTGACCAAAGAGGATGTCCAGGAGCTGCTCGAGATCGTGGCCGAGCTCGAGGGCCTGGCCGCGCGGAACGCGGCGCGATTGAGCGAGGCCGCGCGCGAGAAACTCGCAAAGGATCTCGAGGTGCTCAACGCTGACTTCCGTCGAACCGCGTCAGCAAAGGGCGCCAAGCCCGGAAAACTCTACGAGCTCGACGAAAAATTTCACGAGCGCTACGTCGAAGCCGGCGCTGGCGCTCGTCTCCGCTCGCTCCACGACGCGGTAAAGCCCCAGGCGGAGCGCTACATCAGGATGTACATCGCGCTACTCCTGGACACAGTACCCGTGGCGGGAACGGAGCACGACGCAATCATCGATGCGATCAGGACCGGAAACGCGGCCGGTGCCCAGCGTTCCGTTCAGACGAACTGGAGACACGCGGCTGACAGACTGGTACGCGCGATCGACGTCATGGGAGAGCAGGGGAACTGGTGAGGCAATCAGCGCAGTGAAATGCACGGAGCTTGAAAGTGACCACCCGCGCAATGAAGCTACCGCTGCGGCGAGCTGCGGAATCTCTGGGCCTGTGTCCTAGGGCAGCCGTTCCTGCGCTTTGACGCTCCGCTGCTGAACCGGCTGCGCGGGGCCGGCGCCAATCGCACGCGCCGACTCGCCCTCGGTAAAGAGCCGGGTCAGGAATCTTTGCCCTTCTCCGATTCTCTCTACTTCGACCGCCGTCGATTCGACTGCCTCCTCCATCCTCTGCAGCCGCTCCATAAGCTCCTTGGGGAAGGCCGTTACAGTTGCTGCACTCCGCCGCCAGATCCGGCGCGCGTAAGCGAACGTGATCGGGAAGAGCACGATGGCGGTGAAGAGGAAGCCGAAGACCATCATCTCTTCCGGATCGCCCCCCCGATTAATCGGTTGGGGTGGCTCGACCACGGCCCCGGGTATAGCCGCGGCCTGCGCCAGCTGCATCGCGTTCGTGGCGAGCATTTTGTCGGCCGACGAGATTCTGCTGTCGATGTCGGTCAATCGATCCTCGAGAGGCTTCCGCTCCGCTGAAGCGGGACCAAGCTCCTCGAGCTGGCCGGATACCGCCTGGCGGGTTCCCTGAAGATCATTGAGCTGGTTATTTAGCTCCTCGCGCTGCGCCTTCAGCCCGTCATAAATCGCCGACGCACTCGGCGCGCTCGGAGTGCCCTGAGCAAGGACTGGTGCGTTTGATCCCTGCAGTACAACAGGCGTTGTCTGCCCTTGTGGAACAACAGGCGTTGTCTGTCCGTCAGGGACCACCGGTCTTACCTGAATCAATGAAATCCTCGCTGAATCACGCGGTTGCAAAGGCGCCGCTAACCAGAGCCTCGGCTAATCTACGGTTCCAGGCGGCAAATTTCTTCACGCCGCTTTCTTCCGCGACTGTTCGTACTCGACGAGGCCGCCTTCGGCGAATCGTTTCCGTTGACCACGGCCTCGAGCGAACGCTATATAATCGCTGAGGGGTTGCCGAAGATGTTCGACCGTCACCAACCTGTTCGGGGCATTCAATGAGACCGCTTCCGTTCGTCTGGCCCTACGCGCTCGCCTTCTGGGTGGTGTACATCTGGGCGTTCTTTCCCGAATCTAAAATCCTGCGGACAGGGATGGAGGGCGCGAAAGCCGCGGACTCGCGCGACAGCGGTTCACTACGCGTGCTGATTGGCGGGATGTGGATCGCACTCCTCATCGCATTCGGATTGTCCTTCGTGACAGCGGCGAAGTTTCGACCGAGTCTCCAGTTGCCGCTGTTCGTTGCCGGAGTGCTTCTCATCTTCCTCGGCAGTTTGCTGAGACGCTACTGCTTTCGCACGCTCGGCAAGTATTTCACCGGCGACGTAAGAGCAGACGCGAGCCAGCCCGTGATCAACACGGGCCCATACGCCCTGGTCAGGCATCCGTCCTATACGGCGGGCATCATGATGTTCGCGGGGATCGGGCTCGCTCTCGGGAATTGGGTCAGCTTCCTGCTCGTCCTCATCGCGTCGATCCTGACTTACATCTACCGCGTCTCTGTGGAGGAACGGGCACTCCTCGCCACGATCGGTGAGCAGTATCGGATTTACATGAACGGACGAAAGCGGTTCATCCCGTACGTGGTGTAATCGCGAGATCTCTCTCGTCCGCTGACTACGTGTCGGCGTTTGCGGCCGGAGGTTTGCAACTCAAACCGCGGCGGAAACGATCGAGACAGGGGTCGAGACATGAGATACTCGCGGGTGGTACTGCTGCTGATGTTCGTCTATGCAGGCGCATCGAGTGCGCAATCGAGTCTTGGCGCGCCTCCTCCGCGCGTCACACCTCCCGCCACCGCCGATCCAGCGCTCTCGCTCCCGCCAATTCAGCTCGAAGATCAGTGGACTACCGCGGTAGTGAAACGCGACACGCGTACGTTCGACCGCCTGCTCGCGCCCGAGTTCGTGTACACGGAGAACTCGTCGGTAATGAACCGTCGTGACGTGATGAAGAGCGTCACCGGACCCGACAGAGTGGAGTCGGCGAGAAACGAGCGGATGAAGGTGCACGACTTTGGCGACGTGCAAGTGGTGACTGGAATTCTCCACCTCAAAGGGAAGACGAAAAAAGGGAAATCATTCGACCGGCGCTACCAGTTCACCGATACCTGGCAGCACCGAAGCGGGCGATGGCGGATAATCGCGGCGCAGGATTATCTCATTCCGCGGTAGTCGATGCCTTTTGACTCTCGAGCCTTGGCCGCACTCGTTGCGACAAGTCTGCTTTGCGCTTGCAAAGCGGAAAGTCGGTCTCCGGCGATCGACAGCACTGGCGATGCCCAACCCGCCGTAACTTCCAGCGCCCAGATCGGAGCGACTCCCATTACAGGAGCGCAGATTGCCGTCCCGCACGCGGGCCCGGCAGGCGAATGGCAAATGCCCGCGGGCGATTACGCCAGCTCGCGCTACAGCTCGCTCAGCTCGATCACTCCCGCGAACGCGGCGAACCTGCACGTCGCGTGGGCATTCTCGACTGGCGTGCTGCGTGGTCACGAGGGCCAGCCGCTGGTGGTCGGCAACACAATGTACGTCGTGACTCCGTACCCGAACGTGTCGTACGCGATCGATCTGACGCAGCCGGGCGAGCCACTCAAATGGAAATTTCGCCCCGAGAACGCGCAGCAGGCGATAGGCCGAGCGTGCTGCGACGTCGTCAACCGGGGTGCGGCGTTCTTCGATGGAAAAATCTTCTACAACCTGCTCGACGGTCATACGGTCGCCGTCAATGCAGCGACGGGCGTCCAGGCTTGGCGCACGAAGATGGCAGATCTGTCGCGAGGTGAGACGATCACCATGGCGCCCATCGTCGTGAAGGGAAAAGTGATAGTGGGATCGAGCGGCGGAGAGATGGGAGTGCGCGGATGGATCGCTGCTCTCGACGCCGCGAGCGGAAAGGAAATCTGGCGCGCGTACAACGTCGGTCCGGACAAGGACATCAAGGTCGGGCCCAGGTTCAAGCCGGTGTACGCGAGCGACAAAGGCGCCAACCTGGGCGTCACCACCTGGCCGGGGGATACCTGGAAGACAGGCGGAGGCGCCGTCTGGGGATGGATCTCCTACGATCCGGCACTCAATCTCATTTACTACGGCACGAGCAACCCAGGACCCTGGAACGAGAGACAGCGCACGGGCGACAATAAGTGGACGGCGTCGATCCTCGCCCGCGACGGTGACACCGGCGAGCTGGTGTGGGCTTTTCAGGTGACGCCCCACGACATGTGGGACTACGACGCCGTCAACGAGAACATCCTCGTCGATCTGCCAATCAACGGTCAGACACGGAAGGCACTCGTTCATTTCGACCGCAATGGATTCGCGTACACGATCGACCGCGCGACTGGAGCGGTGATACTCGCAAAACCCTTCGTGCCGATGAACTGGTCGAGCGGAGTCGATCTAACGACTGGACGCCCGACAGTCGTACAGACAAAGAAGACGGCGCAGGACCAGAACGTGAAGGACATCTGCCCGAGCCTCGAAGGCGGCAAGAATCAGCAGCCAGCAGCGTTCTCGCCCCAAACGGGACTCTTCTACGTCCCGACCAACAATCTCTGCATGGATTTTCAGGCGCGCGCGGTTACCTACATCGCCGGAACGCCATACATCGGCGGCAACGCTCCGGAGAAAGGCGGACCGGGCGGATACCGCGGCGAATTCATCGCGTGGGATGCGACGACGGGCAAAAAGGTCTGGGGAATAAAGGAGCCGTATCCACTGTGGGGTGGCGCGCTCGCAACCGCAGGTGGAGTGGTCTTCTACGGAACTCTCGACGGCTGGTTCAAGGCAGTCGACGCTCGGACCGGAAAAGTACTCTGGCAGTTCAAGGTCGGCTCGGGCGTTGTAGGAAATCCCGTCGCGTACACTGGGCCGGACGGCAAGCAGTACGTGGCGATCTACGCGGGGATCGGCGGCGACATGGGGCTGCTCATCGCCGGCGATGTCGCGGCGAATCTCCCGTACGATGTTCGCGAGAGGGGAACGACGCTGCCCGACATCAGCAGATGGACTAGCTGGGGAGGAGAGCTCTTTGTCTTTTCCCTTTGATTGCGGACTGCGGACTAAGGGCTCCGGGTTGCGGACTAACGGCATTGCTGATCGCGGACTGACTGCGGACTGCGGGCTCATTGCGGAATGCGGACCCATTGCGGACTGCGGACTCATTGCGGGATGCGGACTCATTGCCATGCTCTTCGCCACGGCGTGCCGGAACGTTGCACCTGGATCGGGTGATACGTCGGTTGCCGCCGTATCAAAGGCTTCAGCTTCCTCCGCTTCGTCCAACTTTGCTGCTTCTCCTGACTCCGGCGTCCCCGATCATTACCTCGTCGCCGGCGACAGTCTTCAGTTTGTCCAGCACGAAGAAAATCTTCCGCCCGGGTTTCCGCTCGCTGTCAAATCCGTTGTCATCCGCAATCCCTACGAGGGAGACAAAAAGGCGATAGCCACTGGCGCGCGGCTTTTCATAGCCTACAACTGTCTCGATTGTCACGGCGCCGAGGGCTCGGGATCCGTAGCGCCCACGTTCCAGGATGGCCGCTGGCACTTCGGTGGATCACCGGCGGAAGTCTTCGAGTCCATCTACCAGGGACGCCCCGACGGGATGCCAGCCTGGGGCGGGCGCATCACCAACGATCAGATCTGGATGCTCACCGCTTACGTGCGATCATTGTCCTCCAAGGATCTGAGCACCGAGAACTTCACCGGCAAAACGGTAGAGCGAACCGGTCACTGACAGCAAAAAAGGCGAGCAGCATTCGGGGCCAGCCCTCAAAACCTATTACCGCGGCGCCGGCCAAACAAATCGGCTAGGGAGTAGCCGGCGCAGGCGGCACTCCGCCGAATGCGTTGATGATCGCGAGGCCCATGTTCGCCATCGTTAGCTGCGGCTCGTTGTCCAGGATCCAGCGCTGATCCTTGTTCTCCTTCGTCATCACGCAGGCGATGACGCGATTCCGCAAATACCATAAAGTGCATTCGGTCTTCACCGCGTTGTCCTCGCCGTCCTTGTGCGCGGCGCGCGCTCCACCGGCGTAGCGCTGCAGCATGAAGTCGGTGACGTTGTGCTCCAGAATGTCGAGCATCGTCGAATCGGCGGCAGGATTTACAGCCTTACCCTGCGCCAGCAGCTCGAACAAGTGCGCCATCTCGTTCGGCGTCGTCACACCAAAGCCGTACTTCGCCGAGCTGTCCAGCGCGACGCTCGAACTGCGCAGAAAGGTCTTCGAATGAACGCGGGTTTGATGCAGACCAAGAGAATCCATCTTGTCCCACACTCTTCGGATGATGATGCGGTCGAGGAGAAGGTTCGTGGCGGTGTTGTCGCTGATCGTCGACATGAGCCACGCTGCGTCGTGAACCGTGAGGACCGCGCCGTTGTGGAGGAACTGGACCACGCCCGAGCCCGGAACCTGGTCGATCTTGAGAACCGTGAGTGGGTCGTCGAGCGATAGCTGTCCCTTGGACACGAGATCGTAGACTGTCACGAGTATCGCAACCTTGATCAGACTCGCCGTCGGAAACTTTTCGTCCCCACGCCTGCTGATGCGCTCGCCACTCTCCAGATCTATCACGCTGTAGCCGACCACGCCGTGGTGCGCATCAGCGATCGAGTCCAGCACTCGCCGCAGAGCAGTGGTGTCGGCGTGGACTACTGGCAATCTGCTCACCTGCGAATGCGCGACGCCGCTCGGCGCACAGGCTACAGCGGCAGCGAGAAGAACCGCGGCAAATCGCGGCAGTGTGCGAACCGCTTCTGAGCTCTTCATGTCAAGGAGATGGTTTGGGGCACGATACTCGCTAATTGATTTCAAAGGAAAGGCAAATATACGATTGCAATCGGCACCGTACCGTACAACTGGTCCGATTGGCCCGGCGGAATGCGCATGACCTACGATCTGACAAAGTTCTCGCTCGGTGATATGCTGAAGGTAAGCCCGAAACTTCGGGAGACGACCACGACAGCGCCGACGCTCGAGGCAGCGGCCCAGCGTGTGTGCCGATTTCTTTACGACGAGCTGACGGACGCGGAAGGAAATCGCCAGTGCGCGCTCGTGCGATGCTACAAGACCCACGAATTTCGCTCGCTCCAGCCCGAGCTTCAGGAGTTCGCCAGCGCCCACATGACTGGAGCGCTTCCCTCATCGACCATGAAGTGTCTCACTCTCATGGCGACCGTCGGCCAGGCGGCATCGTGGAATTCGCCGCAACTATCCCGCGACCACCGCGCGATCCCTCTGCCAAGCGCCGAGATCGTGAACAAAGCGCCCATGATCTCGCAGTTGATCAAGGAGCTTGGTCTGGAGCTGAGCAACTTGTTCGAGCCGTCGCCGGACGTTGTTCGTGACCTCGCCGGAAAACGTCACGGCGTCTTTTTCGTCGAGAACGCCCTCGGAAGCCCCTACATCCCGGCCCAGAAGGAGTTCGTGATCCGATACGGTATCAGCTCTGTTCTAGGGTTCGGGGGCGTCCTTCCCAACGGTGATCTCTTCGCGGTAATACTCTTTTCGACGGTGCCAGTCACGCCGGAATCGGCGGACCGATTCAAGTCATTGGCACTCGATGTAAAGGCGGGGTTTTCACGGTTGGGCGACGCAAAGATCTTCAACCCCGTACCCCTCGCGACATCGGGCGGTCAGCGACCGCACTAGCCCAAATAAGCGCATGCGTACGCTTTTTGCCCTGATCCTTCGCACAGAACGACCAACGCCGCCTCGATCGTCGGAGCGGTTTTTTCTTGGCCCTGGAAAGGGGAGGGACAAATGGCTGTACCCAGATTTAGAGTCGCAATGCTGGCCGTGGTAGCTGTTGCCGTCGCCGCATGCAGCAAGAAGGAAAACTATGGCGTTGACACAACCGCTGCCGCATCCGGCACTATGTCGGGCATGGACACCACAGGGATGGCCGCAAGCTCGACCGGCACGAGCGGCAACTGGAGTGATGCCAACATCTTCGCACTCCTCGACGAAGCCAACATGGCGGACAGCTCAGCGGGAGCGATCGCCGCGACTAAGGGCACTTCGTCCTCTGTCCGCAGTTTCGCCAAGCGAATGGAGCGCGATCATCATACGCTTCGCGCACAGGGCCAGGCGCTGGCCAAGAAGCTGAACATCACTCCAGCGGCGCCCTCCGACGATCCGGTGACATCGATGGCGCAGAACGAGACGAACACCTTGAACTCGACCGCGAAAGGCAAAGACTTCGACAAAGCCTACGTCGACGCCGAAGTAGATGCGCACAAGGCAGTGCTCGATCTTGCGACAAAGGCGGCCGGCCAGACACAGACCGCCGAGCTCAAGAACCTGATCCAGAAAGCAGCACCGGTGGTTCAGGCACATTTGACTCTCGTGGAATCGATTCAGAAGAAGCTGCAGTAGGTCATTGCTTCACGGCGTGATCTTCGACATCGACGGCACGCTCCTGGACAGCAACGACGCGCACGCTAAGTCCTGGGTGGATACGTTCGCGGAAGCTGGCTACGAGGTGCCGTTCGATGTTGTAAGACCGCTGATCGGGATGGGAGCCGACAAGCTCCTACCCAAAACCGTCGGAATAAGAGACGACAGCGAAGAAGGGAAGCGGTTGACCAAGCGCCGCTCGGAGATTTTTCGGAAGAAGTATCTTCCCGGACTTCTCCCGTTTCCGGGCTCTCGTGAGCTCGTTGAGCGAGTTCGCGCCGATGGTCTCAAAGCGATTGTCGCCACGTCCGCCAAAGACAAGGAGCTGAAGGAGCTGCTCAAAGCAGCGCGCGTCGATGATCTGATGGAGGAAAAGGCCACCAGCAGCGATGCTCAGCATTCCAAGCCGGATCCCGACATCATCCACGCGGCTATTACAGAGAGCAAAACCCCTCCGCAGGAGCTCGTCATGATCGGCGATACACCCTACGACGTGGAAGCAGCGTCGCGCGCCCACGTACGGATAATCGGGTTCCGGTCCGGCGGCTGGAACGATCGACATCTCGAGGGAGCAGTCGAGGTCTACGACGGACCAGCGGATCTGCTGGCCCATTACGAGTCATCTCTGATCGGGAGAAGATCCAGGTGACGAGTTTAGCGAGCCTCCTGCAAGCCGCCGTGCAAACCGCGCAACAGGGTGGTCCGCCAGGAAGGCCACCCGGCGGCCCTTCCCCTGGATTCAGTTACAGGGATGCGTTCACGAGTCTCGTTGAATTCGTTGGCTATTTCATCGCGGTGGGTGCCATTGGATTTCGGTATGGAATCGTCAGGCGCGTGCGGGGAATGACTGACGAGGCCCACGGAATTCTGCGGGCAGACAATGCTGCAATGCTCGGTATCGTCGGCGTTCTGCTGCTCACGCTGTCCTACTTTGGTGGGCCCTACCTCCAGTCGATCGCCGAGAGTAAGTCTTTCGCGGCTACGCTTCCGAAAAACCTGCATCCGCTCGAGTTCAAGCTTGCGATGCTGGCGCTAGCATTCGTCGGGTTTGCGCTCGTTCGCGCAACGCCCGGCCTGGGCTGGATGCTTGCAGCCATCGGCGTCGTCCTCCTCGTGCTCCAGCCGGTTTATACAGGGAAGCTCGCTGGCAAAGTGAACGCCGTACACGTGCTCGCCGCATCGACCTGGCTCGGCACACTCCTCGTTCTCGCCATAGTCGGAGTCCGCAGCGTGATTCGAAGCTCCACGGCGGGGCAACAACGCGCGGAGCTGGTGGCCGATCTCGTGAACTCCTTTTCGCCACTCGCGCTGACGGCGGCGACCATAGTCGCACTTACAGGACTCACAACCGCGTGGCTTCATCTCAAGCACTTGTCGGCGCTCTACACGTCGAGTTACGGCGTCACGCTTCTGATAAAGCTCGTGTTCGTTCTGATCGTCGTCGTGCTGGGCGGCTGGAACTGGAGGCGCGTACGACCCTCGCTCGGCGTCGAAGGCTCCGAACACACAATCCGGCGATCGTCCAGGATGGAGCTCACCTTTGCGGCTCTCGTCCTGATCACGACGTCGGTTCTGGTGACGCTTCCTTCGCCGCGATAGCGTGGCGATGATGCCTCGTAGCATTTGATACGTGCAGGAAGCCCGCAGTCAGGGGATCCAGTGCGACTCGAGCCATCTCACGGTCGCTCCACTCACAACTGAGCTCAGGACCACCGTTGCCGTAACGTCGCTGGTCCAATGTTGATCTTCATAAACGCGATCCCACCCTACGAGCGAAATGAGTAGATCGCCGACCGCGGAAATCGGAGCGGACTGAGTCTGCTGGGACACAGCTTCGACGATTGATGCAATGTGCGAGACGTGTGCGGAGGGGAAAGAGTGCCAATCGCCGTTGGCGGTGAAGGGATGGAAACGACGGGAGTTCCCTTCGGCGTGCGGACGCTCTCGTCCAACGAGAGGCTTGAGGACCGACTCGACCAGATCAGCCGCGGCGTAGCCGGCAGCAGTCCTGATTGTACCCTTGGCTAAGGGAGCGTCGCGACCGACCAGGGCGCCGACGTAAGTGATGGCCATTGCCGGTACCAGACGCCGAGCGGTCCCGAGAGGGTTTACCGATTTGGCGAGATTGTCGAGCGCACGAGTATGGCTGTGAAGTGCTCCTTCGCGTGCCTCCTGGTCGAAGGCAACGGAGACGCCGATTCCGATCGGCACGATCCAGGAGCGGGGAAGCGTCGCGTCGTCGACAGGTTGGGCGACCGAATCTTTCTGGGCCGGCAAGGTGTTTGAGAAGACAGCCAGACATGCGGCAATCACCATTACTACCGGGCGCATGACGCAGAGTACGATGCGGTATGTCTTGCAGCAAGGGATGCACCTGCGTGGCGCAATCGCACTCGTCGCTCACGCTAGCCGCGTGCCCTGGCGTCGCGAGTCCTTAGGTGAGACCGGCCAACCAGCGGGGCGGTCTGGTTGGCAAAACGTCGGGCGGTGAATGAGATTATCCCGTCCCTCACCCTTAATCGATGCCGCACCTGTCCCCGCGCTACTCGCTCGCGATCGTACTGCTCGCGTGCCTTCCTTCTCTACTTGCCGCACAGGCCCCCACCGAAAAAACGACTCCGGTCGCGTTCGATGCTGACTCCGCGCGACTAGCGGAATTGCCGTGGCGATCGATCGGGCCGGCCGTAACCAGCGGACGCGTCGTCGATTTCGCGGTACCTGAGGGACCGAAATCCCAGGTCGGTGAAAGACTCGGTGAGACCTTTTACGTTGCGTCGGCATCGGGCGGGGTTTGGAAGACGATCAACGGCGGAACTACCTGGGAATCCATCTTCGACCATCAGAGCTCGGCATCGATCGGCGACATCGCGGTTGCTCCGAGCAATCCGGACATCATCTGGGTCGGGACGGGGGAGGCGAACAATCAGCGCAGCTCGTCGTGGGGAGACGGCGTTTATAAATCGGAGAACAGCGGACGCACGTGGACCAACATGGGTCTCCGGAAGTCCGAGCACATCGGGCGCGTGATCGTCAATCCGACGAACCCAGAGATTGTTTTCGTAGCCGCGGCCGGTCCACTTTGGGGAGCGGGCGGTGATCGCGGACTCTTCAGAACGACCGACGGCGGGCGAACGTGGAAGAACGTCAAGAACATCGATACGCATACCGGGTTCACCGACGTCATCTTCGATCCGACAAACCCGAACGTGATCTATGCCGCTTCTTTTCAGCGCGAGCGACGTCCGTACAGCTACGTTGGCGGCGGTCCCGGCAGTGGGCTCTGGAAAAGCATCGATGGGGGCGACACCTGGACCAAGCTCACAGAGGGATTACCGACTGGTGATGTCGGAAGAATCGGCCTCGACGTCAGCCGATCGAATCCGAACATCGTCTACGCCACGATCGAAACGAAAGTCACCGGCACCGGAGCGTCGACTGGAAACACAGAGGGAAGCGTCTACCGGTCGGACGATTACGGAGCAAGCTGGCAGAAGATGGGCAAAGGCTTCTCGTATCCATGGTACATGGGACAGATCCGGGTGGATCCCACCAATCCTGACCGCGTGTACTTCATGGGCGTTCCTCTCCAGGTCTCGACCGACGGCGGTCGCACTTTTCAGAACATCGCCCGCGGCGCGCACTCGGATCAACACGCGATGTGGATCGACCCAACCGACCCCAACCATCTCATCATCGGATGCGACGGTGGAGTCTACATCAGCCGCGACCGTGGGAAGACGGTCGACTTCGTTCCTAATCTTCCGATCTCGCAGTACTACGCGATCGCGACGGACATGCGCGAGCCGTTTTACTACGTGTACGGCGGACTCCAGGACAACAGCAGCTGGGGCGGACCGAGTCAGACGCGAAACGTTCAGGGGATAACCAACGCCGACTGGATCCAGACGACCGGAGGCGATGGATTTTACGCGCAAATCGATCCCGTCGACCCAAACACGGTGTACGGTGAGTCGCAGGGCGGTGACATTGTGAGGTTCGACGTCAGGACCGGCGAGCAGAAAACCATCAAGCCGCTCCCGGTGTTCGGCACCAAACCGTACCGGTGGAACTGGAGCTCGCCGATGCTCATTTCGCCGTACGATCACAACACGATCTATTTCGGCGCGAACTATCTCTTCAAGAGCACCAACCGAGGCGACGCGTGGACGAGACTCGGTCCGGACCTCACGCGCCAGCTCAATCGCGACAGCCTTCCGGTGATGGGAAAGATCTGGCCGCGCGATGCGATCGCGCGCCACCAGGGCACCGCGGAATATGGAAATATCAGCACCATCGACGAGTCACCAGTCAGACAAGGCTTGCTTTACGTCGGTACTGACGACGGCGTGATCTCGGTATCGCGGGATGGCGGCGCAACCTGGACGAGGTACACGAAGTTCCCAAAGGTCCCGGACCAGACGTACGTGAGTCGAGTTGTTGCATCGCGGTTCCGCGAAGGGCTCGTGTACGCCACGCTCGACAACCATCGCAACAACGACTTTAAGCCATACGTCATCAAGAGCGAGGACTACGGCGCGCACTGGACACCGATCACGGGAAATCTGCCTGCGAGTGGATCGGTTCAGGTCATCCGCGAAGGGTACAATGAGTCGAATCTTCTCTTTGTCGGCACTGAGTTCGGCGCCTTCTTCTCCGCCGTGGGCGGCAATACGTGGACGCAGCTTAAATACAATCTGCCCACCGTCGCGGTGCACGACATCGTTATTCAGCCGAGGGAGCACGATCTCGTGATCGGCACCCACGGCCGCGGCATCTACATCATCGACGACATCACCCCACTGGAGAAACTCGGCGAAGCGAACCGCGTGGGGACATACCTCTTTCCGGTCAAAGCGGCGACGGAATACAATCCCAACAGCTCCGTACCTGGCGGCGAGAGAGGAGCGGGCGCAACTGGAGATCGCGAATTCGCCGCGCCCAATCCGGCCTTCGGCGCGATAGTCACTTATTTCATCCGCGACTCCTTGCCCAAAGGCGGCGATGTCACTCTCGCCGTCTATGACGCGAGCGGCAACCGGGTTCGCGATCTCACCGCCAGCAAGAAGCGCGGAATGCATCGCGTCACCTGGGATCTGCGCCGAGCGCCGCCGTACATTGTGCGTCGTCCAGCGAATCAGACTGGCCAGCAGCAGTTCAGACAGCGCGATCCGTCCGGACCTTTCGTGCTGCCCGGCCGCTACACTGCGCGTCTGACTGTAAAATCCGGTTCTGCTCCGGGCGTCGTGAGTGAAACGCCAATTGAAGTTCGATCCGATCCGTTAGTGCCGATGAACGCGGCGGATTCGCGCACGCTCTACGACATGCGCGTTAGCACCAGCCACCTTCAGGCAACAGTCCAGGCCGCGGTTCGGACGGCCGAGCAGCTGAAGGATCAAATCGCCGACGTAAAGACGGCACTCAAATCCAATCCAGCGCCCGACACGCTCACGAAACAGGCAGACGCGATCGACAAGGAAATCGGCGACATTCTCAAGAAGCTGCGCGGCGACCCGGAATCGGAAGCAGCCGCCGACGACAGAAAAACAGAAGAGCCTTCGGTACAGGAGCGGGTCAACAGTGTGGCCGAGCAGATCGGAGACGTGACCTCGCCGCCCACGGAATTGCAGCGCTCGACTCTCACTCTCGCAACATCAGATCTTCAGCGCGAAGTTGACCGGCTCAACTCACTTCTGCAGAGACGCATTCCCGCACTGAACGCGGGTCTGGATGCTGCAAAGGTGCCGTGGACGATTGGCCGTCCGGTCGAGTTGCTGAAGTAGGCGATCGACAACAAGAGTAGGTGCTCGAAAGAGCTCTTACTCCGCGTGGCCTCCGCCGAATGCGGGGGTCAGTCGCGCTCTGGGCCGGGCTCGAGCTCCGCTCCACCGCTGCCGGCAGATCCGAACTTCGGAGCAGTAAGATTGCCCGTCGATGTGCGCGGTGGATTCTGTTTGTCGCGCGAGTCGGGTTCGCTCGCTTTCTTTTCCGCTGCCCTGTCGCTTCGTGATTTCTCTTCCCTCACTTCGTCGGTGTCGGTCGGAATGTCGGCCTGTCGCTCGCGATCTCTGTCGGTCATTGATGTCTCACATCTGATAATGATTCAGTGATAGCAGGCATAGCCTATGCCTCGCATGCATCGGAACTCGGCGGTCACCGAGTCCACGGCAAGAGCAATCCTCCCGCCCTTGACGACGTTCCCGGCGAAGGTGGAACGGAAACGACCGACACCTGAGCCGTAAGGGGGCATATGACTTGCCCTTTTAGCAAGCTCTAGAGTTGGATTCGACCGCGCGAAAGATTGGCGCGCGGATGGGCGGTGCGGGGGGAAGTGCAAGTGGAAAATCCAAATCCCGGAAGGGATCTACAATTAGTATCTGATTTGGTCCAGCAAGGAGCGAAAGGCGCGGAGCCAGCTGGACACCTGATAAAAAGCCCCGAGCTCATCGTCACGCCGGGTCACGACTCCCGCTATCAGACACCGACCGAGGTCACGACAGACGTTCTCGACAGAATTGCGGAACGCGCTGCGCTCGCGGCGGCATTTCCGAATACTCTTGTCATCGTAGCGCATCCCGACGACGAAGCGATAGGCGCGGGCGGCCTTCTCGCGGATCTTCCCGATGTCGTCGTCGCGCACGTCACCGACGGTGCACCCCGCGATGAGCGGTACGCGCAGAGCAAAGGATTTCAGACCCGTGAAGAATATGCGCGCGCCCGCCGCCGCGAAGTAGTGAACGCTCTCGCGCACCTCGGGGTCACACCGGAGCGTTGTCGCGGCTTGGGCTACGTCGATGGAGAGGCGAGCCTCCAGATGCTCGAGCTGGTGTTCGACGTCGCGGACCTCATCGACGAAGTCCGGCCAGACATCGTGCTTACCCACCCGTACGAGGGCGGCCATTCCGATCACGACGCGACGGCTTTCGCCGTACATCTTGCGTGTGGAGTCCTCAGACGGGACAAGGCGCCAGCGCCAATCGTGCTCGAGCTCACATCGTATCACAACTACAGCGGTGAAAGGCGCGTCTTCGACTTTTTACCGTTCCTCGGAAGTGAGACGAGAACGATTCTGCTTTCTGATCAGGAGAGGACGCTGAAGGAGCGCGTCTACAGCGAATTCACTTCGCAGCAGGAGGTGTTGAAGCGCTTCCCGATAAAGATCGAGCGCTTTCGGACGGCACCGCGTTACCTCTTCACCGAAGCGCCGCACGAAGGCGTGCTCGATTACGAACGCTTCTGTACGATGATCACCGGCGCGGAGTGGAGAAAGAACGCCGGCAAAGCGCTCGCTACGCTGCGCACCCGTCGCCACCGGTTCGTCACAACGTTCAACCGCCGCCGAAAGTACAGAGAGACTCGCTAAAAAGTTTGCGAGGCTGACGCCACCCGTCTAGAATGCGGGTGTGATTCTTCTCTATTCGTACCTCAGAAGGTATCGCGGGGTTATCCTTCTCGCGCTGGTGCTGGCGGCGACGAACCAGGTCTTCTCCCTCCTGGATCCGCTGATCTTCCGCCACGTCATCGACGACTACGCTACCAGATTTCGCGAGTACCAGACTTCGACGTTCATAAGAGGCGCGGGTAAGCTGCTCCTCCTCGCCATGGGAGTCGCCTTCGTCTCGCGAGTCGCGAAGAACTTTCAGGACTATTTCGTCAACGTCATCGTCCAGCGGGTGGGCGCCGAGATGTATTCGGACGGCATCAGACACTCTCTGGAGCTGCCATACTCGGTGTTCGAGGATCAACGCAGCGGTGAGACGCTCGGCAAGATCCAGAAGGTGAGGTCGGATGTCGAGAAGTTCATCTCGTTGTCCATCAATCTGATCTTCACCACCCTGGTCGGCGTGCTGTTCGTAGTGGTCTATGCCTGGCGCGTGTACTGGATGCTGGTTCCAGCGTTCCTTTCAACTGTTCCGGTACTCGGCGTCCTCAGCTGGGCGCTGAGTGGGCGCATCAAGTCGATGCAGAAGATCATCGTGGCGGAGACGACCGCGCTCGCGGGCTCGACGACGGAGTCTCTTCGCAACATCGAGCTGGTGAAGAGTCTCGGTCTCGCCGATCAGGAAGTGGTGCGACTCAATACCACCACGCAGAAGATTCTGAATCTCGAGCTGAAGAAGGTGAAATACGTGCGGAGCCTGAGCTTCATCCAGGGCACGACCGTGAATCTTCTGCGCACCGCTATTCTGTTCATGATGCTTTACTTGATCTTCACGCAGAAGATCACGATCGGACAGTTTTTCTCCCTGCTGTTCTACTCGTTCTTCATCTTCGGCCCCATGCAGGAGCTCGGTAACATCATCAACGTCTACAGGGAGACCGAAGTCTCCCTCATAAATTTCCGCATAATTCTGGAGACGCCGAAAGATCCGCGACCGGCGGCGCCTGAGCCACTCGAGGATATCCAGGCGCTCGAGTTCGATAACGTCGGCTTCATGCACCAGACTGCATCGGTGCCGGCTTTAACGGACATCTCGTTCGAGGTGCAGCGAGGAGAGACGATCGCGTTCGTTGGACCGTCAGGAGCAGGTAAGACGACTCTCGTGAAGCTGCTCGTCGGGCTTTATCCGCCCCGTAACGGCCGCATACTATACAATGGCGTCGCCAGCGATTCGGTGGACCTCGAACGGCTGCGCGAGCGAATCGGTCTCGTGACGCAGGACACGCAGCTTTTCTCCGGGACCATCCGCGAGAACCTCAAGTTCGTCAACCCGGACGCGACGGACGACGAATGCTTCGCGGTGCTGCACAAGGCGGCAGCGAATACTCTCCTTGCGCGTGCACAGAAGGGCCTCGACACGGTGATCGGTGAGGGCGGCGTGAAAGTGTCCGGCGGAGAGAAGCAGCGCCTGTCCATCGCGCGCGCGCTGCTCCGGAAGCCGCACCTGATGGTATTCGACGAGGCTACGTCCTCGCTCGACTCGCTGACCGAGGAAGAGATCAGTCGCACCATGCGCGACGTAGCAAATTCGCGCGAGGTGATCACGATTCTAATTGCTCACCGCCTTTCGACGGTGATGCACGCCAACCGCATATACGTTCTGGAGCGTGGAAAGATCGTCGAAGTCGGGCAGCATGAAGCCCTCCTCGACCGAACCGGATTGTATTACGCGATGTGGCGTCAGCAGGTCGGCGAGCGGAGACCCGTGCGGGAGCTTCCGGCGGCGGCAAAGCCCTCACAACTGGCGCCGGCGTAGGTAAAGTCGGCTTCAAGAACTCGGTCGCGCCGTAGCATTAAAGGGGTCAATTTCCCGATTCCAACCATGGGGCGCCGAGCGGCGTCTTATTTCCGAATGCGATGAAGACGAGCGCCTTGGTATCGGAACCTACCGGATCAATCCAGTCCGCCACCGGAGAGAACAATGCTGCGGCGCTGAACATCGTTCGGCGGGCGCAAGCCGGCGACGTGGACGCATTCGAGGCCCTATACCGCGAGCACTCACCACGTATCTATGCGTTGTGCCTCCGTCTCATGGCCGGGAACATAACGGACGCGACGGATCTAATGCAGGACGCATTCATACGGGCCTGGCGGAGGCTCTCGACGTTTCGGGGTGAATGCGCGTTTGCGTCCTGGCTTCATCGACTGGTGGTGAACGTAATGCTCGAAAATGCGAGGGGCGAACGTCGTCGTGATGCGAGAGTGTTGTCGATCGAGGATACGTCCCGGCTGCCGGGGGCGGCACGCAGCAGCGGCATCGAATTGAAGATGGACATGGACGAAGCGATCGCGTCCCTTCCCAAAGGAGCCCGCGTCGCGTTCGTCCTCCACGATGTCGAAGGATACCAGCACCAGGAAATTGCCCAACAGCTCGGCATCTCCGTCGGCACAGTGAAGGCGCAGCTCCACCGTGCCCGCCGACTTCTGAGAGACAGGCTTGAAGGAATGAATCGAACGGAGCGGGCATGACCCACGAAATAATTACGAACCTGCTGGATGATTACCTGACCGGCGACCTGAGCGAGGAAGTGCGGATACTTGTCGCGAATCATGTGAGCAGCTGTACGATTTGCAGCGCGGAAATCGAGAACGCTGAGCGGATTCGCGCGCGTGTGGCACAGCTTCCGAACGCGATCGACCCGCCCCCTGAGGCGTGGACGGCCATCCGTTCGGCGATTCTCGAGCCCGAAACCGATGCGTCAAACGTCCCTGCGCAAACCGTGAAAAGATTCCGGAGGCGTCGGATCATGACTGCGGCCGCGGCGGCAGCCATCACGGCGATTCTCTCGTCTGCGGGAACCGTTCTGTACATAAACTCTCGGCATTCCGACGCGCGAATGCCCGGCCTTAGTGCGGCCTCCGGCGAGGCCGCGACGCCCGCTGTGCTCGCCGCTTTCACGACAGAGGAAAACAACTATCTGCGCACTGCCGGAACACTTCAGGACCTCCTCGATCAGCAGGAAAGCTCTCTGGCGCCGGAGACCGTCGCGCAGCTCAGGGCGAGCCTTCGTACCATAGACGAAGCGATACTCGAGGCGCGCACAGCATTGGCGCGCGATCCAGCGAACAGGCTGCTCATGGACATGGTGTCGTCCAACTACAGGCAGAAGGTCGATCTTCTTCGCCGCTCCACGGAGATCACGCGTGGCACTTAGGCGTACGCTCGCTGCTCTGATTGTTATTCTGGGGACTTCTTCTCCACTCGCGGCGCAGAAGAAGATCGAGCGTAGAATGCCCCTCGGCATGGAAGGGGCGCTGCGCATAGTGAACATGGTGGGAAGCGTCGTCGTCCACGGCTGGGCAAAAGACACTGTGATGCTGCGCGGAACGATGTCACCGGCCGACCGGTTCTACGGCGGCGGAGCCTACACTGGTGTCAAGTTCGGAATCGAATCGGCCACCAACGCGGATCCCGGTCCGGCGCGCCTCGAGATATGGGTGCCGTCCAGGGCAAGGCTGTGGGTGAAAACCGCCACCGCCAACATCGACGTCAGTGGCGTGGAAGGAGGACTCGATCTTTACGTGGTGAGCGGAACCATCGATGTGACGGGTGACCCACGCGAGCTGAACGCGGAAGCGATCGATGGCGACATTCACATCATCGGCTCGCCTAGCTGGGTGAGAGCGAAGAGCGCGTCGGGGGCCGTCACATTCCGCGGCGCGAGCTCGGATGCCGGATTCTCCACCGTGAGCGGGGCGGTGCACGTGGAAGGCGGGACATTCGAGCGCACCAGGATCGAGACAGTCACCGGCGACATCAGCTTCTCCGGCCGACTCGATCGCAGCGGCGCATTCGATTTCGATACACACAGCGGCAACATCGATATCGCGGTTCCCGAGAAGACGAGCGCCTCATTATCGGTGGTGAGCATCGCTGGAACCATCACGAACACTCTTTCCGACAAGAGTCCCGTCGCCGGACGTTTCGGTCGCGGCGCCGAGCTCTATACGGATGTGAATGGTGGCGGCGCGAAGGTGTCGGTTCGCACGTTCAAGGGTCCAGTAACGCTGCGACGATTGAAGTAGGATCGAATCAAACCCTGAAGAGTCGAGCGGCATCGTAGGTGAGCCAGAAAT
This sequence comes from Gemmatimonadaceae bacterium, assembly GCA_050733495.1. GTDB lineage: Bacteria > Gemmatimonadota > Gemmatimonadetes > Gemmatimonadales > Gemmatimonadaceae > UBA4720. Next base: position 57,279 of record JBOHTC010000131.1, read on the forward strand.
TCGTCGCGGTCTCCGTTCCGCCTCGAGTCCGACAACTCTTCAGGAGATTCACATGACACGCACCGGGCTTCGCTGTTTCGCGCTCGTCACCGCGCTAACGCTGTCGGCTTTCAGTACCGCGCTCGCCGGACCACCCTGGCCAGGACCACCCTGGATCGCGATCGAGTTTCCCGCCAACCCTTTCGACCCTGCTTCACGTGACGCGTTTCTCACCGTGCGCACCTATCACCACGGACAAGTCGTCGCAAAGACAGTGACGGGAACCGCAGAGGGTGTAGTGAATGGAAAGCGTACAAGTATGAAGCTCGATATTCGTCCGATGTCTCAGCCTGGTGCCTACGCGGTCCGGTGGCAGAGACCGGCAATCGGACGATGGGTGCTCGTCATCAACAGCGGTATAGAGGGAGTCACCGACGCGACCGCGGTTGTGGAGATCAGCCCAACGGGAAGCGTCGCGAGTATTTCGGTTCCAACTCGATCCATCGCTGACGGATGGATCAGTCCTAGACCGGTTGCAGCGGCCGAGATCGATGCGCTCCTCGAAGGCCACGCACTTGCAAGCGCGGGCGCGCACATGCAAGGGATTCGGTAGTAAGGCTGGAGAGAGACCTCGAGGGGTGGCGCCAGCCATCCCTCGAAGACTTGTTACTGACCTCTCAAGCTGTTGAGCGAGCGTTGCAGCTCCGCCGTTCTCTTCTCGGAATATTCCGCCAGGCATCGTCCCCGCGCCCGCGCCCACAACGCGGTCTCTCCGCTTGCTCGCTGCACACATTCACTATCGCGCATGTTCACCCACTCGCGCTGCGACTGGCGGAAGCGTTCTTCCAGGTCGTTGCCACCTGACTTCCTGCTTTGCGCGATCAGCTCCTGGTAGGTTCGATTGAGGTCGGCGTCGTTGGCGACGATGGACCGATTGAGACAGGTGCGCTGATCGACCGGCGCGGGTGAGTCGCAGGGGTCGCCCGAGGATGGTGCAGTCGAGGCCGATTCGGAGCGCGGAGCTCGCCGAGTGACAGTCGGTCGAGTGGCAGTCGCGGGAGTCGAGGCAGCGGGTGATCCAGGCGGAACGATGACACTGCCTGAAGTCAAAACCTGGCTGGAAGCCGCCGAAGGACGCTCCACGACGCCGGTCTGGGGTGTCAGAGTCTGCGTCGTCGTCGTCGGAGTGGCCGCGAGAGTTTGATCGCTCGTTCTTAGAGTATTGAGGCTGTTGTCGGCGGCGGCGGCGTTCGCGGTATTCCTGTTTGCTTCCGCAAGATCCCGGAGGAGCATCGTATCCTGCGGCACAGTTGCGGCCGCCGGCGTCTTCTTTTTCGAGTGGCTGCAGCCGGAAGCGACGAGCGACGCCGCGAAAACAGTGATGATGTATATCGAGAAGTTTTTCATTAGTCGTCTGAATTTGGGTTATCAGGGTTATTTCGGGCAGAGCCCGTGCCATGATTCGACACTCCGAGATGCGGTTGACTGATCACTGATACAGATTTCGGGGATCGCGTTCGCATTCAATGCGACGGAGACCAAATGGAAAAGCGGGAACCCGAGCTCAATACGGTGATCAGGACCTTCGCCAGTGAGGCCGAAGCGCATGTGGCGCAAGCAGTTCTCGACGCCAACGGCATCGACTCGTATCTGATTCGGGACGACGCCAACGGGATGATGCCATGGCTGCAATGGCTCCATCCGATTCGGTTGGTGGTGCGGGAAGAAGACAGCGGAGACGCTGCAGACCTTTTGGACACGCCGCCCGGGCCAACCCTGACGCTTTGAACCGCGCGGTTGCAGTCGATTCCTCGAGTTCGTTCTGATGCCATGATCACACTGCCTTCACACCCTCGTCGTGCGCCCCGATTCGCGATGGGTCTCGCCGCCTGCTCGATCAGCCTGGTACCCGCTCTCGCTGCCCAAAGCACGGCCAACCCCAACGACCCGTACATGGCACGGGTACGCCGGATCCTGAGCGAGACGCCGCTGATTGACGGCCACAACGACCTCCCGTGGCGCATTCGCGAAGACAGCATCGCTCGCGGTAACGTCGACGCGTACGACCTCCGCAAACGTACTCCGGGCCAGACAGATCTCGAGCGCTTGAAGAAGGGGATGGTGGGAGCGCAGTTCTGGTCGGTATACACGCCCGGCGAATACCGCGACTCGGGCTACGCCCGTGTCCAGCTCGAGCAGATCGACATCGCGCGACGTATGATCGCCAAGTACCCCGACAGGCTCGCCCTCGCACTTACCCGCGACGACATCCGGCGCGATTTCAAGCAGGGAAAGCTTGCTTCCCTCCTCGGCCTCGAGGGGGGCCACGCGATCGAGAATTCACTCGGCGCTCTCCGCGCGTACTACGATCTCGGCGTCAGATACATGACGCTAACGCACAACGTGACGCTCGACTGGGCTGATGCCGCGCTCGACTCCGCGAAGCACAACGGCCTCACGCCGTTCGGCGATAGCGTTGTGCGCGAGATGAACCGACTCGGCATGCTCGTCGATCTGGCTCACGTCTCGCCGGGAACTATGAGTGACGCGCTCAACGTAAGTCAGGCGCCCGTGATCTTCTCGCACTCCGGAGCTCGCGCGCTTGTGGATGTGCCACGGAACGTGCCTGACTCCATCCTTCGTCGAGTGACGAAAAACGGTGGCATCGTGATGGTGCCGTTCGTCACTGGCTTCATCTCTCCGGCGGTCTACCTGTACGGCGAGTCAACTCGGCCGACGATCCGCGTGCTCCAGCAGAAATACGGCAACGACACCGCTGCGATAACTCGCGCCGTCAAAGAGTGGCGAGTCTCACATCCGGAGCCACGCGCGACTCTTTCACAGGTGGCGGATCAGATCGACTACGTACGTAAAGTCGCGGGGGTCGATCACGTTGGGATCGGAAGCGATTTCGACGGGATCTCGGAAGTGGTAGAGGGCCTTGAGGATGTATCGACATTTCCCGCGCTATTCGCCGAGCTCGCGCGGCGGGGCTGGTCGGACGCGGACCTGCGGAAACTTGCGGGCGAGAATTTTCTCAGAGTCTTTGGGCAGGCCGAGGCTGTAGCGAGGCGGCTCCAGGGTAAGTAAGGATGAGTGGCTCCGGGTCTCGCCCCTCCATCGGAGTCAGCAGCAGTCGGGACCGCAGCATTCCGATCCAGGAAAACAGCAGGCGAGTGGCTTGGTTGCGTGCACGAATGCACCCCTGAACTTCCCCTCGATTTGCGAGGTGAACTCAAGCGGGTCGAGACCGGTTCCGCTCAGGAACGCGGCTGCATCCTCTGCCCTGTAGACTCTCGTCGGCTCTATCGACGGCTTCGTAAAGCCAACCTCCCTGAGGAGCGCAAGGAATTCCTGCTCCTCGAGCGCGCCGGCTACGCAGCCTATCCATAGCTCCATATTCTTTTTCACATCCGACCGGACATCGCCGCGAACTACCACGTCGGACACCGCGAATCTCCCGCCTGGCTTGAGCACACGAAAAGCCTCAGCCAACACTGCGCGCTTATCGCCGGAGAGATTGATGACGCAGTTCGAGATGATGACGTCGACCGTCTCGTCGGGTAGCGGTATGCGCTCTATCTCTCCTTTGAGGAATTCGACGTTCTCCAGTCCCGAGCGGCGCTTGTTCTCATTGGCGAGGGCGAGCATTTCGTCCGTCATGTCGAGGCCGTAAGCCTTTCCTGTCGGCCCGACACGCTTCGCCGAGAGGAGGACATCTATTCCACCACCGGATCCAAGATCGAGGACGACCTCGCCCTCATTGAGCTGCGCAAGTGCGGTTGGATTTCCGCAGCCGAGGGACGCGAGAACCGCCTCGGCGGGTATGCCGGCCTTTTGTTTCTCGTCGTAGAGATCGGAGGTGATCGGATCCCAAGCCGCGGTTGTCTCGCCGCAGCACGCACTCGATCCGCAGCAACTTGCGTCGGTCGCTCCCTCGGTAACGCGGAGAGCAGCCTGCCCATACTTCTCGCGGACGGTCGATTTCAGATCTGAATCGGGCGAAGCCATATGTCCTCCAAACAAGATTTGTTGATACGTTTGCCAAAAAAAAATCTCAGGCGCAGCAGGACTCCGAGCGATGAACCGCTCGCGGCTTCATCGCCGCGACGATGGTTTCGATCTCCGCGAACGCATCGGGGTCGAGCTCGTAATGCACCCAGCGACCATCCTTTCTGTCCCGCACTACTCCGGCGTCTTTGAGAACGCGGAGATGGAACGACAGCCGGGACTGCGCAGCATCGAGCTTGTCGGTGAGCTCACAGACGCACCGCTCTCCTTTGCGCAGAAGCTCGACGATCTCGAGTCGCGTTTCGTCGGAGAGGGCGTGGAACAACTCAATTGCCCGCTCGGTCCTGGAATAGGTTGCTACGGCCATGAGATCAATATATCAAGAAAAGTTGTTACTTCAAGATCCATGTACGGAAAGGGTTTGCCACGCGCCGCTTTCAGGGAGCAATTCCGGTCAGGAAGCCCGTCACAAGCAGTACGACGAAAGCGAAACTCAATTCGAGCGTCGCGGACCACCGTAGCCGAACGGATCCGCCCTCGCCCACGAGGTGAGGCTGGACTCGTCTAAAATTGTACGCTCCGACCACGAGTGTAACCGCAACAAGTACCAGCTTGAGAAGGAGAACTTTTCCGTAAGTGGTGATCCACAAATCAGAAACGTGGTCGAGGTGGACCCATGAAGCGATCACGCCGCTAGCGACTACGACGGCCGCTGAAATGAGCGCCAGCGGTGAAAATGAATTCACCAGCGAAGCCACCGATTGCCATCGCTGTCCGTCGTCGAGCGCGCGAAGAGCTGGAAGTCCGATGATGACCACGCAGAGGAGACTGCCGAGCCAGCTCGCGGCGCCCAGAACGTGAAGGAAATCGCTGGCGACGACAAACGATGTGAGGTGCGCAGTCGCAGCCGCGTGTCCAGCGAGGGCGGGCATTGCTGCCAATATGATTGCGGCGAACCCGGCAACGAACCACGCCGCTCGAATTCTTCTCGTGGCAAAGGCAAATGCGACGGCAGCGACCAGGGCCAGCGCGATCTGCAGGGCGAGCGCAAATCCCCAGCTCGTGTGCAGCATCATCTCTCGGGTACTGACCGACTGTCCGGCGGGCATCGTCGCCGCAATCATTCGCGATTCCAGGAACATCCTGGCGCGAGCACTAACGACGACAAGGACGCTCGCCCAGACTCCGACGAGCGCGGCACGCGTCTGCATCGTGGCTACGGCTTCCACTGGAATTGCGCGTGACCGTGGCAGAACGCTTGTCCTGAAGGCGACGGCCCCGATGAGCGCCAGCAACCCTGTGAACGAAAAAGCCCGCGCCAGCGAGTTACTGACGGAGGCGGAGTCGCCGTCATTGTTACTTTCTTCGGACGTCGAAGACACGGGCGTGATCGCGCCACTCAACGCACCCGGCGACGCAGCCTTGTTGACCGGCGGCTCTTGAACTGCGCCGAGGCTCCCGCCTGATACGCTGAAAGTGAATGTTCCGCTGGAAGGATGTCCGTCAGACGCCACAGTTCGCCAAGCGACGGTGTATTTGCCCGCCGATAGGGTATCCACCACCCGAATAGAGATCTCGAGCCCATTTCCGCTCGCAGCTTGCGCAGAGCCAAGTGTGAATTTGTGGCCCGCGGCGTCGGTGAGTGTGATGAAAGTCAGCGACACTTCCGGGCGTTCTGAAAACCACAGCCTGATCACCTGTGGTGACGCTGCGACGCTCGAGCCCGCCGCCGGATTACTGCGCGTGAGACGTGCATGGGCCCACGCGCGTGCCGGAACCAATAACACTCCGAGCGCGAGACACAGGCGAAGAACTAGAGCTCGCCTCACCTGCTGCAACGCCTGCGCGACGTGCGGCCTGGCTGTGGTTTCATATCAGTCGATGAATTTATCGTGCGTCAGTGAATTACGATTTCCTTCTATTGCTCTGGCGTAGAGAGGGGAACGCCTGTGTAAGCAAGTGACTGCTTGCATTTTGGCCAGAAGGCTGATAAAATCCGCGCTATGGACAGACGACACGAAATTCTGAACGCCGCGGCCGAGGTCTTCGCCCAACACGGCTTTCGCGGTTCTACCACCCGACGGATCGCCGATGCGGCGGGCGTCAACGAGATAACGATTTTCCGGCAGTTCGGATCCAAGGAAGCGCTACTTCGAGAAGCGATGCATGCCAACGCGCAATCCGCCGGCCTGCCACCGCTCCCGGCCGAGCCCGACGATCCGGAGCGCGAACTCACCAACTGGAGCGATTACTTCTTCCGGCATTTGAGACTTCGCAGCTCGATCATCCGTAAGAGCATGAGCGAGATCGAGGAAAGACCGGAAATGCGGGAATGCGCCAGCCTCGTACCACGAATGGCTTCAAAGGATCTGTCCGAGTATCTGAGCGCTCTGAGACGACAGGGCCACACTACCGAGAAGTTCGAACCCAGGAGCGCCGCCGCAATGCTGATGGGCGCAATCTTCGCCGACGCAATGGGGCGAGACATGATGCCAGACGTCTATCCGCAGCCCGAGGAAAAAGCCGGTCAGACCTATACACGGTTGCTGCTCCGCGCCATTGGTGTCGAAACCAGCTCACGACAATCGACGCATAAGCAGACGAAGCGAACGAAACAACTTTCAGCCTGAACAGTGCCTTTGAACTCAAGTCGACGCCGCGCACACTTTGCCGGCGGAATAATGATAGTGTCTGCCATCGCGGCGCTTGTCGCGCCCGCGAGCGCGCAGACCGGAACGATCTCGGGTCAGACTTCCGTGGTTCAGCCACGCCCGCTCTCTCTCGATGAAGCGGTCACCACAGCCGAATCGCAGAGCGAGTCAATTCGCATCGCGCGCGCAGGTGTCCAGCGCGCCGAGGGGCAGCAATACCAGGCGAGGAGCCAATACCTCCCGCAAATAAACGCATCGGCCGGGTATACCCGCACGCTCGCATCCCAGTTCTCGAGTCTGGGCGGCAGCGCGCCCGCCGTCGACACCACGAAACCAATTCCGCCACCGGCTCCATGCGATCAGTACCTACTCGGACCCACAGCTACCGCCGACGAGCGTCTCGCGGGCCTCGAGAGCGCGGCGCGATGCTCGCTCGGTGGTAACCCGTTTTCCTCGTTCGGTAGCCTGGGCTTCGGCTCAAAAAATCAATACAACCTCGGACTGTCGTTCTCGCAGAATCTTTTTGCCGGCGGACGCATTCAGGCACAGAACGCGGTCGCCAACGCTGGCCGCACATCCGCCGAGATCGAGCTCGCGGCGCAGAGGGCTCAGATCAGGCTGGACGTGACGCAGGCATACTTCGATGCCTCGCTCGCCGACCGTCTTGTCGCCCTCGCTGAATCTTCAGCGGTCCAGACGGCGAACGTGCTCAAGCAGACCCAGCTCGCGCGGACGGTTGGCAACGTCTCGGAGTTCGAGCTGCTCCGAGCGCAGGTGTCGAGCGCGAATCAGCGTCCGATCGTGATTCAGCGGCAGAGCGATCGCGAAGTTGCCTACTTGCGACTCAAGCAGCTGCTCAATATTCCGCTCGATGCACCGATCCAGCTCACCACCGCAGTCGACGACTCGGCCGCGGTATCGGCGTCTCTCGCGGCAGTGGGTATTTCCTCCGACACATCAGCCGTGGACAGAGCGACGGTTCGACAAGCTGCCGAGACTATCGACGCCCAGCGAGGATTGCTCAAGATCTCGAAGGCGCAGCGCTTTCCGACTCTCTCGTTGACGTCGCAGTACGGCAAGGTCGCGTTCCCGTTGACGAATTTTCCCCAGACCGGAGATTTTCGGACCAACTGGACCGTGGGTGTCGCTTCGCAATTTCCAATCTTCGCCGGCGGTCGCATTAAAGGCGACCAGATGGTGGCGGAAGCCAACGTGCGGGAGGCGCAGGCGCGCTACGACCAACTTCGCGAATTCGCAGCGCTCGATTCGCGGGTGACGATCAACGATCTCTTCCAGGCGCGAGCGGCGTGGCTTGCAAGCGCAGGCACCGCCGAGCAGGCGACCCGGGCGTACTCGATCGCCGAAGTTCGCTACAAGGAGGGGATCTCGACGCAGATTGAGCTGAACGATGCGCGCATTCTCCTCGAGCAGGCGGTGGCGAACCGCGCGCTCGCAGCGCGGAACCTACAGGTTGCTCGCGTGAAGCTGGCATTGCTGCCGAATCTGCCGCTGCAGACAACCGGTGCGGCGCAACAGGCTCAAGCCCAGGCGCAATCGACGACAACGACGCAACAGCAGCAGACGCAGCAGAGCAGTCAGACGCAGACGGCACAGCAGCAGGCGCAGGGCCAGCCATCGACCGGCATCCCACCACAGTAGTCGCATTGACGAGAATCATATGACGAGATCAAATCGCAGAATCACGACAAAACGCGCCGCGGCGATGCTGGGTATTTTCGCGGCTGCAGCAATCACCGCCTGCAGCAAGGGCGACAACGTTTCAGCCGCCGAGACGGCAAAGGCTGAGGCAATGATCGTTGGGCCCGAGAACATCGCGATCGCCGCGAATGGATCCATCATGACCGGGCCGTCGATTTCCGGTACGCTCGAGCCGGAGCGAGAGGCCGCCATTCGCTCGCAGGTTTCCGGCAGCGTGCTCCAGACCTACGCCGATCAGGGTCAGGCGGTGAACGCCGGCACTGTGCTCGCCCGCATCGACGCGACCGGTATTCAGGATGCGTACACGTCGGCACGTGCGCAGCAGGTCTCCGCGCGGAACGCGGCTGACGTTGCGTCCCACGACCTCGCGAGAAACGAGAAGCTGCTCGCCGCTGGCGCGATAGCAGAGCGCGATATCGAGCAGGCACGCCGAGCATCTATCGCCGCACAGGCGGCGCTGGAGGATGCCAACTCGCGCCTCGCGACCGCGGAGAAGGCTTATCGCAGCACTACCGTCACTGCACCCTTCAGCGGTGTTGTGAGTGAGCGTCCGGTTTCTGCCGGCGACGTCGTGCAGCCGGGTACCGCGCTATTCACCGTCGTCGACCCGTCGAGCATGAGACTCGAGGCATCGGTGCCGGCGGAGCAGCTCTCCTTGATTCGCGTCGGAGTGCCGGTGACGTTCACCGTGAGCGGATATCCGGGCCGTGAATTCGTCGGACATATCATTCGGATCAACCCAACAGCGGATCCGACGACTCGCCAGGTGCGTATCTACGTATCGATTCCGAACGCGGGCCGCACGCTCGTCGGTGGACTTTTCGCGAATGGACGGATGTCGAGCGCGACAAAGATGGGACTCGTCGTGCCCGCCGCCGCCGTCGATGTTCGTGGCAGCGCACCATCGGTCATGCGTGTGAAGGCCGGAAAGGTGGAAAAAGTGCAGGTGGGTGTGGGCCTCACGGATAAGAGCTCTGAGACGATCGAGATCCTGTCCGGCTTGCAGGCGGGCGATACGCTTCTCGTTGGCGCGGCGCAGAGCATCACACCGGGAAGTGCGATCCGCGTCTCGGGGCCTCCGCCAACAAGTCCAACAGCCCCGGCTACTACCAGCGGCGCGACTGGAGGGCTCTGACAGATGATCATTTCTGATTTTGCAATCAAGCGCCCGATGATCACCGTCGTCACGATGGTGGCGCTCGTGGTATTCGGTTTGTTCGCGCTGTGGCGGCTGCAGACCGATGAGTTTCCCGACATTCAGCAGCCCGTCGTTCTCACCTTCATCCCCTATCCTGGCGCATCGCCCGAGGGAGTAGAGCGCGAAGTTCTCAAACCCGTCGAGGACGCGATCAAGGGCATCTCGGGCGTCGACAAAATTTACGGCACCGCCGGCGACGGATACGCCCAGATCATCACGCTCTTCGTCTTCGAGAAGGATCCTCAGGTCGGAACCCAGGACATTCGTGACGCGATTTCCGGAATCCGGTCAGACCTCCCGGTAGAGATGAAGGAGCCGGTGCTACAGCGATTCGACCCTTCTGATCTTCCGATCGTGTCGATAACGCTCGCGTCAAACACTTACACTCCGTCCCAGCTCACCAGGCTCGCTGATCCCGACATCACGAGCAAGCTCAGGGGAATTCCCGGAATCGCGCAGGTGCAACTGGTGGGCGGAGTGAAGCGCGAGATGACCATCGATCTCAAGCCGCAGGCGCTCCAGGCAGCGGGCATCGGTGTTGGGCAGGTCGTCCAGGCGCTTCAGGCGCAGAATCTCGCAGCGCCGGTTGGTCGCGTGAACGGAAGTCTCGACGAGCGTACTATCCGTCTGCAGGGGCGCCTCGAGGGCCCGCAGGATTTCGAGAACCTGGTGGTCGCAGAGCGAAGCGGGCAGATCGTGCGACTGGGTCAGGTGGCAGACGCGATAGACGGCACCCAGGAGCAGCGCTCTCTCGCGCTCTACAACGGCGTCGAGGCCGTCGGCATCGACATCGTCAAAGCGAAAGGCTACAGCACGACGGATGTGAGCGCGAACATTCGTAAGAAGGTCGAGGAGATTCAGGCGACACTCCCGCCGGGCGTGAAGATGAACGTCGTCAAGGACGCGGGTGTGCGCGTCGAGGCGTCGGTGCATAACGTCGAGGACGCCCTCATTATCGGCGCGCTGCTCACCGTCCTGGTGGTATTTGTCTTCCTCAACTCCTGGCGGTCGACGGTGATCACCGGCCTGGCGCTACCGGTGTCAGTGCTGGCGTCGTTCATAGCGGTGTGGGCGTTCGGATTCACGCTCAACACGATGTCGTTGCTTGGCTTGTCGCTCGCGATTGGAATTCTGATCGACGATGCCATCGTCGTGCGCGAGAACATCGTGCGCCACATCGAAATGGGCAAAGACCACATGACTGCGTCGCACGAGGGCACCGACGAAATCGGACTCGCCGTCGCGGCGACGACGTTCTCGATTATCGCGGTATTCGTTCCGGTGGCGTTCATGTACGGTGTCGCAGGACAGTGGTTCAAGCCATTCGCGCTGACAATCGCGTCTTCCGTGCTCGTCTCCTTGTTCGTGTCCTTCTCGCTCGACCCGATGCTCTCCGCATACTGGGCGGATCCCCAGGTGGAGGCGGGCGAGCGGCGCAACCCGATTGCGCATCAGCTCGAGAAGTTCAATCGCTGGTTCAATCGTATGGCGATTCGCTACAAGGGCCTGATCGCGTGGGCACTCGACCACCGCGTTGCAATGGTCCTTATCGCGATTGGATCTTTCATCGGCGCACTTGCACTGCCGGCCCTCGGACTCGTTGGCGCCAGTTTCTTCGGGTCGGAGGACCAATCGGAGGTCAACATCTCGATCGAGACTCCGCCGGGCTCCAATCTCGACTACACCCGCATCAAGGCTGAAGAGGCAGCGCGGATTGCTCGAGCCCATAAGGAGGTTCGCTTCACTTACACCACGCTCGGTGGAACCACCGGCGACGTGAATGTCGGAAACATCTACGTGCGGCTCGTGCCCAAGTCCGATCGGAACATTGGCGCCGAGGATTTTGGGCGACTGCTGCGCGGAGAGGTGGGACACATCGGTGGCGCGACAATGGCGGTGTTCACGAGCGACTTCGGGGGCGCCCAGAAGCAGATCCAGATCGACTTGCGCGGCGGCACAGCGCAGCAGCTGGCGACTCTCGCCGAAGCAATCGCGGACCAGGTGAAGCAGGTCAAGGGCGCGGTCGATGTAGGTCTATCGACGAAAGGTCAGAAGCCCGAGCTGAACGTAGAGCTGAATCGCGGGTTGGCTGGCACGCTCGGCGTAACGGTCGGTCAGATTGCGCAATCACTTCGGCCAGCGTTCGCCGGAATCAAGGCGGGCGATTGGGTAGATCCGACCGACGAGACGCGCGACGTCACGGTACGGCTCGCTCCCGAAGCAAGACAACGGGCGGCGGATCTCGAACAGCTGCCACTCGTGATCACCGGACCAGACGGCCAGCCCCGCACCCTCCCGCTCGGACAGATCGCTACGGTAACACAATCGCTCGGTCCGGCCCAGATCAGCCATCTCGACGCAGATCTCGTCGTGACGGTGCAGGCGAACACCTCGAATCGTCCGCTCACCGAAGTGATGAAGGACATCAACGCGAGAATTGCCAAGATCACTTTCCCGCCGGGCGTCCACATGACACAAGGCGGCGAGGTCGACAGCCAGAACGAAGTATTCGGCCGGATCTTCTCGGCACTCGGCATCGCGGTGATGCTGATGTATCTGATTCTGGTGATGCAGTTCGGCTCGTTCCTCGAGCCGCTCGCGATCATGGTCTCCTTGCCTCTCTCGCTGATTGGAGTGATGCTCGCGCTCATGATCACCCACACGACGATCAACATCATGAGTCTGATCGGAGTGATTCTGCTGATGGGAATCGTGGCGAAGAATGCCATCCTGCTGATCGATTTCGCGAAGTGGGCGCGCGAGAAGGACGGCTTACCGCGCCGTGAAGCGTTGATTCAGGCGGGCGCGATCCGTTTGCGCCCGATCATAATGACGACGCTTGCACTTATCGCGGGCATGTTGCCCGTGGCGTTGGGCATCGGCGAAGGCGCTGAATTTCGCGCGCCGCTCGGACGGGCGGTGATCGGCGGAGTGATCACGTCGACGCTGTTGACGCTCGTGATAATTCCGACCTTCTACGAGATTCTCGACGAGTGGAGAGAGTGGGTGTTCACGAAGCTCGGCGTCTACAAGCGGCGCACGGCTGAACACCCCATTCCGAGGGGAGCAATTCCGAAGGCGAGTGCGGAGACGCTCGAGAAGTTGGCCTGACGGAATGCCGAGTTGAAGAAGTCGGTCATCGTGAGCTGGAGCGGCGGGAAGGACAGCGCGTTGGCTCTCGACGCGCTGTCGCGAGATCCGAAGTTCGAAGTCGTCGGACTGCTCACCAGCATCACTGGCGACTACGACAGGATCAGCGTGCACGGCGTCCGACGGTCGATGCTCGAAGCCCAGGTAGATCGCCTGGGCCTGCCGCTTTTCGAGATCTGTCTTTCGCCGGCGTGCACGAACGAGGTGTACGAAGCTGCCTTTCGAGACGCCCTCTACAACATTAGAAAGGCGCAGCCCGATACTCGCTACGTAGCTTTCGGTGATTTATTCCTCGAGGACGTGCGCGAATATCGCGAGCGATTGCTCGGTGGAACTGTATTTGAACCTGTTTTTCCGCTTTGGGGAATCGACACCGCAGGCCTCGCACGGCGCTTCGTCGACGATGGATTCGGCGCGCAGTTGGTGTGCGTCGATACGAAGCAGCTGGATGCCGCCTTCGCCGGGCGCGCTTTCGATGGCGAGCTTCTGGCGGATCTCCCACCGTCCGTTGATCCATGTGGCGAGCGCGGGGAATTTCATACCTTCGTCTGGAAGGGACCGCAGTTCAGTAACCCGATCCCGTTTCAGCTTGGCTCGAAGGTTTTGCGCGATGACCGCTTCATGTACTGCGACGTAGAGTAAAGTGCCTCGAATTGTCTCTTTTCTGCCTGCTGGGACGGAGATGGTGCACGCCCTGGGTGCTGGGGGCGAGCTTGTTGGTAGATCGCACGAGTGCGACTATCCGCCTTCCGTCTCAAGACTTCCGGTAGTGAGCCGGCCCGCGCTCGATCTCGATGAGAGCTCGCCCGGCGCGATTGATCGCGCAGTGGCGCAGCAACTGGAATCTGGCGAGACGCTCTACCGCATCGATGAGGTTCTGCTCAGAGAATTGAAGCCCGATGTAATTCTGACGCAGAACCTGTGTCGCGTCTGCGCGCCGTCTGGCGACGAGCTCACGCGCGCCGTTCGCAAATTTGATGCGCGGCCTGAGGTGTTGTTTCTCACTCCAAAGTCACTTGAGGAGATAGACGCGAACATGCTCGACGTGGGTCGGGCGATCGGCAGAGAGCGGGAGGCAGAGGCGCTGCTGCGCTCGAACAGGGAGCGTCTCTCGAAAGTCCGCGCGGCCGTCGCAAATGCGCCGCGGCGACGCGTTGTTTTTCTCGAGTGGACGGATCCGCTCTTCTGCGGCGGGCACTGGGTCCCCGAGATGATCTCCGCCGCAGGTGGCGAAGATCCGCTTGGCCGGCCGGGCAAGGATTCCGTTCGGATGGATTGGAGCGATGTCGTGAAGGCCAGACCGGAGATGATTGTCGTCTCGCCCTGCGGATATCGTTTGGAGCGATCTATCGAGTTGGCCCGTGAGCTAAAGCAGGCACCGGAAGTGGAGCTCTATGCGGTAGATGCGAACGCGTACTTCGCGCGGCCGGGTCCGCGAGTAGTTGAAGGCGTGGAGCTGCTCGCGCATCTCTTTCACCCCGACCTCGTTCCGTGGGAGCACACGGAGCGACCGTGGGAGCGGATCAACTAGAGACCGAGATCGCGATCGATGTAGCACCGCTCGCATCGAGCCACATATGGGTCGGAGTGCGCGATACCCGAAGGATGACGTCGTCGCAATGGGGACAGCGTACGACCATTCCCATCCCGTGCGCGTAAACGAGCAATGCACCAACTCTCTCCGTCGCTCTGCAATGCGCGCACTTGGCGCGAGCCATCGTGAGATCCGGCATGAACAACTCGCTCAGCATTCCGGCAGCGGCATTGCCGTCGAGGCGGACCGCGTCGCCCTCACGTTTGTCGTCGGCGCGTGATCCCTTGCTCACATTCGGTGCTCGCTTCATTTCTTTTCCTCTCGTCAAAAAGGTGTGCGCGTAACCTGGACAGGTCCTCGCGCTCGGGCTCGCTCATTACTTATCCGACTTCACACCGCGCCGCCGGTTGGACCGAAGCGCTCGGTCTTTACGAGCGCCGGATGGTGTCCAAGATCGACGAGCGCTGCTGCCGCTGATTCAACCAGTGGAGTCGGACCGCAAACGAAAATCCTTGGTTTCTCGCTCGCGGGCCACGCTACCTCGGCCAGCATCATACGATCGATTCTCCTCCGGAACCCGCTCCAGCCTTCCGGTGCATCTCGCGTCAGCGTGTGCACGACTTCGAGCGTCGGGTCCTTCTCGGCGAGACGCGCCAGCTCGTCACGATAAATCACATCCTCCCAGCGGCGCGACGAGTAGAGCAATCGCGCCGGCACGCGATGACGGGATTCCGCATCGGCGGTAGCCAGGGCGGCGCTCCGATGACGGAGCATCGCCATCAGCGGTACGATGCCCGACCCACCCGCCACCAGAAACAGGGGTCCGCCGAGCGAGACATCCCAAACGAAATATCCACCGATGGGACCGCGGAGCTCGATCTGGTCGCCCGCACGAAGCTCCTCGGCCAGGTACGGTGAGACTTCACCATCTTCCAGCCGCTCGACGGTGAGTGCGAGACGCGACTCCTCGGGCGGTGACGCTATCGAGTAGCTGCGCTCGGTCTGATAGCCGTCCTCGGCCGTGAGGCGCACGTCGACGTGCTGGCCGGCTCGATGTCCGGGCCAGCCCGCGACTTGAAGAAGGATCGTCCGCGTCCGAGACGTCTCCGCCACCGTGTCCAACACAGTGGCGAGTCGCCACTCGATGCGCGGCGCTGCTGCTATCGGGCTCACTCGTCGCCGCTGTACCGCTGCTCGCGCCACGGATCGCCGTAGTTGTGGTACCCAAGAGATTCCCAGAAGCCTGGGTTGTCGTCGTCCATCATGCGGAGCTCGCGCACCCACTTCGCGCTCTTCCAGAAATAGAGATGTGGCACCAGCAAGCGCGCCGGTCCGCCGTGCTCGGGAGCGAGCGGAGCACCGCCGTACGAAAATGCGATCCACGCTTTCCCGCCAATCAGATCCGCGAGCGGCACGTTGGTGGTGTAACCGCCGTCGGATCGCGCGAGCGCATACGGCGCCGGCTCGACGCCCTTCGCGGCCGCCGCGGCGAGAAGCGTATCGATCGAGATACCCTCCCATTCAGTTCCGAACTTGGACCACTTTGTCACGCAGTGGACGTCGGTCTTGATCAATTCGCGCGGCAGGGCGAGAAACTCGGTCCACGTCCAGCGCGCAGACTTTGCATCGGTGCCGCGCAGCGTAAAGTCCCACTTCTCGAGCGGAGTACGCGGCGTCGGACCGGCCGAGAGTACGGGGAAGTCGCGGGTCTCGTACTGCCCGGGCGGGAGTTGAGCGCGCGTCTCGGCGGATGGTCTGCGTCCGCGGAAGCCTCTGGATATCGGTGTCATATGATCCGCTCCTCGATGTTGCGTACTTCGAAGCCCTGGACTAAAAGCATCATCAGAATTACGCCGAACGCGGCTTTCTTCAACTCGTGATCTCCGCGGACTGTATGGCGGCCGGTGACGCGCGCTCAAGAATTCTGTGCTAGGTTAACGCAGCGCAGTCGCAACTTCAAACGCAGTGGTGACCTCTTGAAAATCAGCGTGCTCGGCGCCGGCGCGATCGGCGCCTATTACGGCGGCCAGCTCGCGCGCACTGGACACGACGTCACGCTCTTCGCACGGGGCGAAAACCTCGCCGCCATTCGGCAACGGGGTCTCGAGATCCGCACTTCCGACGGTTCTTCCGTCGTGCATCTAGCGGCAACGGATCGCGCCCAGGAGCTCGGCGCTGCCGATTTCGCGATCCTCGGAGTAAAGAGCTACTCGCTCGACGGGATCGCGCCCGTGGTGCAACGGGTCGCGCAGCTCGGCGCGGCCATAGTTCCTTTCCTGAACGGGGTCGAGACTACAGATCGTTTGATCGAGCTCGGCGTGCCGCGCAAGTCACTGGTCGGCGGAGTAACGCGGATTAGCGTGGCGCGAGTACAGCCGGGCGTCGTCGAGCGGCGAGGGGTCTTCCAAAATGTCGTCATCGGTGAACTGGATGGAAAGATCACCGATCGCATTACCCGGATCGCAGCGGCGTTCCGCGAAGCGGGTGCCGATGCTCGGGCCTCGGACCAGATCACAGTGGAGCTGTGGCAGAAATTCGTCTTCATCGCTGCGATCGCCGCGGCGTGCGGTCTCGCCCGCACTCCGGTGGGACCGCTACGCGATCGACCACTCGGCCGCCGTCTCCTTCAGCGCGCGGTTCAGGAAGTGGTGGATGTAGCGCGCGCACGTGGGATTCATCTTCCCGACGACGAAGCGACGCGAACCATGGCTGCGATAGATGCGCTGCCGCCTGGAACGAAGCCGAGTTTCTTGCTCGACCTCGAATCGGGCGGACCGACTGAGCTGGACATGCTGAGCGGCGCGGTCGCGCGCTACGCAGAGGTAGCCGGCGTTGCATCGCCCGTGCACGATACCGTGACCGCGGTGTTGGGTCTTAGCAGGTAAGCATTGGGAAGAGTGACTCAGAAAACCGGGCAGCCTGGCCCTTCTATTATGAGTCAGCAGTTGAGACTGAAGCACGATCTGCCGATCGGAGCCGTCATTGTCTCAGTATTCAGCGAATCCGTTGTCCGGATAGCAATAGAGCCACCGCTCACCCGGCTCCGCTGATGCAATCACGGGATGCTTTGTCGCGCGCGCGTGCTTCGTCGCGTGCTTGTTCGGCGAGTCATCGCAGCACTGCGTGGTGCCGCACTGCTGGCACGTGCGCAAATGCACCCATGACCCGCCGATCTTGACGCATTCTTCGCACTCGTGCCGCTTCGGTTGTCTCACGTCTTTAATTGCGCTGAGATGAGCGCAGCTTGCTTCGGCTGGCATAATGGCCCCTCGTTGCTGGCGATCTTCTAAGGTTAGCAATCCTGTCAAGCGGCTGGAGCACTAAGTGGTCGCGGCGGCGATGCCAGCGAGAGCTCCACGCATGTATGAGAATGACTGCTTCATGCCGGGTAGGGGATTGTCCGCCTCTATCTCGTACTCGAGATTCACGTAGCCCGGGAATCGCATTGCTTCGAGTCGTCGGAAAATCTCCGGAATTGGAATTTTGCCTTCGCCGACGATGCATTGGCTCTCAGCGACCTTGAGGTCGCGCAGATCCTTCGCGTGCATGTCGAGCAGACGCGGTCCGGCATCCACGACCGCTTTGACAACGTCGGTGCCCGTTCTGACGGTATGGCCCATGTCGATGCACAGCCCCATACGAGCGTCCATGTTCCTCACTGCCTTGAGCGCGTCGTAAGGCGAAGGAAAGTTCTCGTCCTCCGGGCCATGATTGTGAATCGCGACCTTGATGTCGTAGAGCTTCGCGAACTTCTCGACGCGTGACAACACGGCGGGCTTGCAAGTACCGACTATGAGTGGCATGCCTGCTCCCTTCGCGTAATCGAAGTATTTGCGCACGCCATCGTCGGTGTCCGTCTCGAATGTGATCATGCCGCCGCCGACGATGACGAGTCCCGCCGCCTCCACTTCCTGTCGCGCCGTGGCGACCTCTGCAGGCGAGGCGTCATACGCCAGGTGCACCGATTTGAGATTGATAAAGCGCGTTCCGAGGGCTTTCGTCATCTCGATTGCCTGGGCACGCGAGAAGTTCCGAAAGGAATAACTCGCGACGCCGAGCTTCACGCCGCGATCATCCGGCGCCCTCGCCGAGACGGGGGCGCCGCTCACGCCGAAATCGTGGCCGGCATTTTCGCTCCTCTCGTTTGTCTCGCTTCGATCTGCGCTGGAAAGTCGTAGCGTGCTGAAGCCTGCTCCGGCTACGCCGAGCGCGCTGAGCTTGAGAAAAGCGCGACGTGGAACGTCGTGGCTATGCATTGGTCTCCTCTTCATTCAATCGGTACGCGTGTTTTGCGAGGTCGTACGCGAGCGCTCTTGCCATCTGCCTCGCGTCCACCATGTCGATGACGTGGCGCGCAACCAGACCACCGAGATAATTCGCGTCAACTCGCCGGGCAAGATCGTGCCGGGCGGGAATCGAACAGAACGCCCTGGTGTCATCGACAAAGCCGGCGGTGTTCTCGATACCGGTCGTCTCCGTAGCGGCCTGACGAAATCGGCGCATCCCCTCTATCGAATCGTGGAACCACCACGGAGCGCCGAGCAGCATCGACGGATAGTGACCCGCAAGCGGAGCGAGCTCTCGACTGTAGGTTGACTCGTCGAGGGTAAAGACAATCAACCGAAAGCGCCGGTTGTTGCCGTATGCGTTGAGTAGGGGTCGAAGATTTCTCGTGAACTCTGTAGGTACAGGGATGTCCCCGCCACGATCGGGCCCGAAGTCGTGGTACAGCTGCTCATCGTGATTCCGCAGGGCGCCGGCGTGGATTTGCATCACCAGGCCGTCGTCGACCGAGAGCCGCGCCATCTCCATCAGCAGATGCGCTTCGAAGCGAGACTGATCGTGGCCCGTCGCATTGCCTTCACGCGCTTTAGCGAAGAGACGCTCCGCGTCGCTATCCGAAAGGCGCTCGGTGCGCGGGCTGACGACGGCGTGGTCGGTTGCGGTTGCACCCGTTGCTTTGAACTCGAGGCGTCTTTGTGCGAGAGCATCGATGAAGTCGGCGCCGCTTCGAATGGGTTTGCCGATGACGTCCTCGAAACGTGCCAGCTCTTTCCGCCACGCAGGATCGGCGATCCAGAAAAGCGCGTCGGGACGAAAAGTCGGGATCACTCGCGTGGCGAGTCCCATTTTCCGGAGGGCCTCGTGGTTGTCGAGCTTGTCCGCTGGTGCATCGGTCGTTGCCAGTGCTTCGATGTTGAACTTTTCGAGCAGTGCCAGCGGCCGAAATTCCGGACTCCGCAATCGCTCGTCGATCGCGTCGTACACTCGCTGGGCGGTGCGCGAATCGAGATTGTCCCTGACGGCGAATACTTCGCCTAGCTCGTACTCGAGCCACGCGCGCGTGGGCGTGGCTCGAAAGAGATGCCAGTGATCGGCGAAGGTTTGCCAGATCTTTCTCGGGTTGGTCTCCGTCTTAACTGTCTTGCCGTCGATTCGCCGAACACCGAGTGATTCGAGAGGTACGCCGCGTGAGTACAACATGCGCAGGATGTAATGATCCGGCGTAACGATGAGCGACGCCGGATCCGCGAACGCATCGTTCTTGGCGAGAATCGCGGGGTCGACGTGTCCGTGAGGCGATACGATAGGGAGCCTGCAAGTCTCGTTGTAAAGCTCCCCTGCGTGTCGGCGGATTACCGGATCAGGATCGAAGTAGCGATCTTCGTGGAGCGCCGTCACACCACCGGCTTCCACCGCGGATCGTACTGGCGCGACCAGCGGGCTGACGCTTCCGCGTCGCCAATGATGTGGCCATTGGAGCGATTCGTGGTGAGCTTCCGCCCCACTTGCTGCGCGATTGTGCCGAGGTGGCAGAGCGTTCCTGTCTTGGCGCCATCTTCGATTGGCGCGGAAAGCTTAGTGCCCGTGCGCACTGCGCTCGTGAAATTGTCCTGGTGGATTCGTGTCAGCCAATCGTCGCCGACCGTATTCAGCGCATCTCCCTTCGGCGCGGCCTGCACCTGCTTCACGATTTTGTTATTCAGGTCGTACACGACGTACCCATCGCGATCGACGACGACGCTGCCGTTCGTTCCAAGCACCGTGGTTCCCCGCGAGCGCCCGTACAGGAGCAATCCGTTGCAGCTCTGTCCCTGCCAGATGATACTCCGGTCGCCATCGAAGACAAAAGTCGCTTCCTGCGTGTCGGGAAATTGCCAGTCGTCCTTGTAGTGGAAGCGTCCGCCCGTCGACGTGACGCTCGTCGGATAATCGACGCCGAGGAACCAGCGACCAACATCGATCTCGTGAGTTCCGTTGTTGCAGATCTCACCGGTTCCCCAGTTGGTGAACCAGTGCCAGTTATAGTGGATGACGTTGTCGCGATACGGAGTGCGCGGCGCTGGCCCCTGCCACATCTCGTAGTCGAGATTCGGCGGCACGGGAACGATTTTTCCTCTGCCGATTCCGGTCCGTGTGTTGGCGTACCACGCGCGCGCGAGGTACGTGGTACCGATGTGCCCCTCACGAACGAGC
>JBOHTC010000132.1:0-14159 GCA_050733495.1 Gemmatimonadaceae bacterium
GCTATAGAGAGGTCTCTGTGGCGTTAGAGGCCAGCCCGAGCGGCAGTTACCAAAAAATCCCGGCCCGCGAAGATGCGCTCTCACGCCAAGAGGAGCGATCCGTTTTAATCCGGCAAAATCCGCCTCATCCGGATGAAACTTCGTCTCGGTGGCCAGAAGTCAGGAGCCCGGCACGATAAAGGAGACGGATGAAACTTCCGTCTCGGTAGCCAGACGAAGATCGCCGAGAAATGCGAGTTATGAAGGCCAAAAGCTACAGCTACAAAGCTTGGAGCTCCCTGCTTCAGTTTTGTGGACGCTGAGTTAGCGTCCCGATCTCGACGCCGCGTTCTAGCGCTGCCCTATCCCATCCACCGAGATCCGCCGCTGCGGCGTACGTGCTCTGAAAGAACTCGAGAACAAGACGTTCAGGTTCTGCGCTCGTTCGAACCTTCTCGTACGGCAGCACCCATTCGTGCATGTCCGGATGGTAGTACGCGCCCGCCGGCTCGATCGGCGCGACGTTGCAGCCTGCCGGCTCCGGATATGAGTACGCGTAGAACGCCGGCTCGGCTACCGGGCCGCCTGGCGTGCCGGGCCACCAACCCGCGCTGATGCATTCGTGGGAGTACGCCTCGCGCGTGACGTAGTCGGGCAGATTGGGAAAACCGCCCGGATGGCGCGGCGCTATCCGCCCCGAGAATCGCGTGCACGCGATGTCGAATGAGCCCCACCAGAAATGGGACGGACTGGATTTCCCGATAAACGGCCCACGAAACTCCTTGAGCGCCCGATCGGCGGCTACCAAGGCTCGCCAACCGCGGTTCGCAGTCTCTGGATCGTATGAAGCGTGCTGGCGGTCGTCAGGGAATCGCACGACATCGGGCAACTCCATGGGCACCGGCCAGATTCTCACCTCGACGCCGACCGAGCGGAGTGTCGACAGATACTCGGCGTAAAAATCAGCGACAGTGCGGGGCACGAGAGGAATCGTCCGCGTTTCACCGTCGCTCACTGTAATCTCCAGCTCGTGATTGACGAGATCGAACTCGACTTCGATAGTCCGGTCGCGGTACGGCATCGGCGACGTAGTGAGCCCGCGCGACGTCACATAGAGAGCGGTTTGCCACCAATGGTTCTGCATCGGTGCGAGCGCGAGTCGCGTTTTGCCGACGATCTGCGTCCACCTGTGAAGCGTCGCCTGCGTGTCCGCCCAGTCCTGGAGAGGAAGGCGCGGCCAGGCCGTGGCTGAATCCGCTGACTGTTTCAATTTCACGGAGCCGTCCGCTCCGCAGCGATCGAGGGCGTGCCCATCGCTAATGTCCTCACGGCAGATTCGTGGTGGCCTGAAGCATCCACCTATATATAACCGCGCCGCACTCGACATAATCGCGACGCACTCGACGACTGCCACTCTTCTTGCAGGAGTCCCCCGCATGAATACGAATCTTCCAACCCGTCAACTCGGGACATCGGATCTCAACATCACCGTCGTCGGGTTCGGCGCGTGGGCGATCGGCGGCGGCGGCTGGGCGCACAGCTGGGGACCCCAGGACGACAACCAGTCGCTCGCCGCGATGAATCACTCTGCGGACCTGGGCATCAACTGGATCGACACCGCCGCGGTTTACGGACTCGGTCACTCCGAAGAAGTCGTCGGCCGATTCCTCAAGCAGCGCAAAGGAGCTGACAAGCCGTTCATCTTCACGAAGTGTGGGCTCGTATGGGATCCGAAGGATCGTATGAAAGACGCGAAGAGGATCTCGACGCCCGCATCGATACGTCGCGAGTGCGAGACATCTCTCAAACGCCTCGGTCTCGAGCGCATCGATCTCTACCAGATCCACCGCTCCGACGATTCGACCGGCACCATCGTCGAGGAATCGTGGCGGATGATGGTCCAGCTCAAGGAAGAAGGGAAAGTGCGGGCGATCGGAGTCTCGAACTTCGACGTATCGCAACTTCGGCGTATCGATGCCCTGCACCACGTCGACTCTCTGCAGCCGCCATTCTCACTCGTCAAACGCGATCAAGCGGCTGCGGAAATTCCCTGGTGCAGAGCAAATCGCACGGGCGTGATCGTGTACAGCCCTATGCAGTCGGGCATCCTCACCGAGACGTTCTCGGCCGAGCGACTGCAGAAGATGGCCGACGACGACTGGCGCAGGCGTTCAGCGAATTTCCAGACGCCCAAGCTCGAAAAGAACATCGCGCTGCGCGATGCATTGAGGCCAATCGCAGAGCGGCACAACACGACAGTGTCATCGATCGCGGTTGCCTGGACGCTGATGTGGCCGGGCGTCACTGGAGCGATCGTGGGTGCCCGCTCTCCGGACCAGATCGACGGCTGGATCGACGCGGCCAAGTTGACCCTGACCCCCGAAGATCTCGACGAGATCGCGAAGGTCATAGACCGCACGGGTGCCGGTGGTGGCCCGACACGTCCGGCCACGACGCACCGCCTCAGGGAACCGGACGCCGTTCCCCAGGTAGGAACGCGAATTTAGAAAAAACCGCGTCGTCATCGGGTCGCCAAAACAACGAGCTGCCCGTACATCATCGGCGAATGCGCCGGGATGTCGCACACGTACTCGAAGACCCCTGCGTTTCGCGCGATATAGTCCGCGATCACGGTTGACTGCGGCCGCAGATTCACAGCGAGTCCCGGAAGCACGAACGTGTGCGCGTCGTCTTCGGGATTGATCAGTGTGAAGTGGATCGTGTCGCCCTGTACGACCGTCAGACTGCTCGGCGAAAAAGCGTAGACCTCCTTTCCCTCGAGCACTCCGCCCCTTCCGAAATCGCGCCCCAGAAAGGGATAGATGGTTTGAAGCTCCTTCGTCAGCAGCGGGACCGTTGTCACAGTGAGGTCCCGGGTTCGCGGCTGGTACTTCGGTTTTTCTGGCGCTTGCGCGCAGGCAAGGATGGTGAGCGCAAGGATTACGACGCGATATTGAACGCATCTGGCCCAAGGAAAGACGCTGCCCGCTGGAACTACTCTGCTCGACGGAAAGGCGCTGAGGGCCCGAAGCAGTCTGCTTGGATTGATCGTGAGCAGTTTTCTCTGAGATGATGGATTCACAATGCGGTCAGTTCGAAACGGGATCTCTGAAGATTAGCCACGCCCACCCATGGCGGCTCGACCCGCACGATTTCTTCAAAAGCTCGCTGGCAAGAATTTCGCAGCATCGGCAGCGGCTCCCTCCCGCGCAGACCAGTGACCCACCGACAATTCAAGGACCAGCAAGGCAGACTTTGGGATGTATGGCAAGTCCATCCCGCGGCCGCCGAGCGCAGGTATTCCCAACGCAGGGTGAGGGACGAGCACCTTTCTGACGCGGCAGAGCGACGCAGCGGCCTCGACCGCCGGCTCGAGAATATCAGTCGGAATCCCGTTGCTCCAGAGTTCACTTACGGGTGGCTTTGCTTCGAGACGCAGGGTGAAAAGCGTCGATTGGCGCCGGTGCCAGAGGGATGGGATCGCGCCGACGACGAGACCATCGAGCAGTGGTGCTGTGTGGCGAAGCCGGTGGTGCGCCGTCCGTCGGGAACGATTCGGGGAACCGGTGGGGCGGAAAAACTGCCCTAGTGCTGCGAAGAAAAATCGGAGGGAAAGGCGCCAGCACTGCGGTTCGGAGCGGCTCGTTTAATCATCTAGGCCCGCATTTGACGACACGCTCGGCCGCCCGGCACCACATCCAGAGTTTGTCCGGTGTCGCGCTCTCCCACGAGTCCGGGACGGGCACGAGCCGGCGCTTTTCACCTTGCTCGCTTTCGAAGCAGAGCCACCCGTTCTCATAACCGGCCATCATCCTCGCGCGCAATCCTATTGAGCGCGTCCGCCGGTCTGGAGTGCGTCTTCGCTCAACGCCCGCGTACGACGCGGAAGCCGAGGGGCCGGCGACGCGTCTGTCCCTCCGGCGCCGCTCCGCCGATGTGGGAATCACTCGCCATACAGACCACGTGCCGCCGTCGGGAGCTTCGAATGATTTGTATGGCACCCTCGAACCTCCTTGGGAAATCGGGGATGGTCTTGAAGGTGCTCCACACAAGTGCAGGGCGGGTGCCAGCAACAAACGCATTGTAAACATACGACGGCCGTTTCCCGAACGATCACTGCATCTTAGGATTGAGCAACCGGAGGATTCATGAGCGAGCGCGTCCCTGCTGCGATAGCCGTAGTGTCGTCGATCGTGATTCTAGTTTATGCGTGCACGACGGCGACGACCACAACCAATCCATCACCGTCGCCGAGTCCGCAGGAGCCCGTCGCGTCTTCAGGAGGACAGCCTGTCGCGTCGCAGGCGGGACCGCCGGGACAACGTGGTAACGGAGGGCCCAGAGTTCCGCTCACCGATTCCGCTCGTCGCGTCCGCGATAGCCTGAACACGGCGCGTCGCGACAGCGGCGCCGCGATGGCGCTCCGGTCGATCGCCGGCCACGAGAATGAACCCGCGGAGAGCGTCTTCAAGAACATCAAGATCTTCAAAGGCGTTCCCGCCGCCCGCCTCGTGAACATCATGAACATGGGCTTTGGCCGCTCGCTCGGCGTGAGCTGCGGATTCTGTCACGTGCCGGGGAAGTGGGACCTCGACGATAAGGACGAAAAAAACATCGCGCGTCTGATGTTCGCGATGGTCCAGACGGTCAATCGCGATTATCTGTCGAAGGTTCCGAACGATCGCGGATCGCCTCCCGTTGCGAGCTGCTTTACCTGCCATCGCGGGAGCCCGAGACCCGCATCGCAGGAAGGGCCGCCGCGCCCAGTGGCCACTCCGGGTGAGAATCCGCAGTAGACTGACCGAGGGCCGCTACTTCCCTCCTGTTTCATAAGCCGTTGGGTACGGCCGGGCCGGGTACGCCCCGATCTTATCGACGGTGTAGGCGCTCGCCCAGAAGTCCGGAGGACCCTCGCTGTCCTTTACCTGATGTCTCACCGGCTTGAGTCCGTTCTTAAGGTACGCGGCGATCGCATACAGCTCTTCGTCGGACATGTGACGCCAGGACGGCCAAGGCATCGGGGGCGCCAGATAGTGTGGATGCAGCGGGAAATTGCCCTGGCCTGGAACCATCGATGTAATCTCGACATCAGGCGTCTCTTCCGGCCGCAGCCCGTATCGCAGCGCGTTGAATAGCTGACGCTCGGTGAAGTGGCCAGTGCCAGTCAGGTTGTCGGGCGTCAGATTCTTCGGTCGAGTTGTATACGGACCTATGTGGTATTCCTGCACCAGTGTGTCCCGGACCCCGTCGAGCCATCCGAAAGCCGCCGGGTCGTCGGAAATTCCGTGGCACTCGCCGCACGCGTGACTCACAACGAGCTTCCTTCCCATCGCGATCCGTGACTGGAGATCTTGGGACGATGCCACGGTATTACTGCCGGAAAAAGAAGGCACGGGAGCGGTACAGGCTGCGACGAGCAGGAGGAGAACCAGCGCTACGGGCTTCGAAACAGGGCGTCCTTTGAATCTGATCGTGGGCGTGGGGCTGCGGGTGGGCCGTCTCATCACGTCCTTTCCTCGGTGGAAGGTTATTTGACTTCGAGAATTCCCATCATGCCGTGGTCTTCGTGGTCGAGAATGTGGCAGTGGAACATCCACTTGCCGGGATAGTCGTCGTAGCGAACGATGATTCGCGCGGAGGAATGCTTGGGGATGTTGAGCATGTCCTTCCACGCACGGTACGGCTCCGGAACGCCATTCCTGTCGAGTACCTGGAACTGGAAGCCGTGCAGGTGAAAGGGATGGTCCATACCGACTATGTTCTCGATCTCCCAGATTTCCGTCGCGCCAACGTGCGTACTTATGTCGACGCGCGACATGTCCATCTTCTTGCCGTTGATGGTTCCCTGGCCGAACACGATCGTTCGCACTGCGGTCACCTTGGTGGTGTCGAGCGGGACGACCATGCGAAGTGTGGCGGGAATCGGAAATGCGGCGACCGGCTGCTCGTTCGTCGTCGCAAGTGTCAGGAGAGGGCGGATCTTCTCCCAGTCCTTTGGCCTCGTCTGCGGAGCGTACCGGTCATACGGCAGATCCTCGAGAACGCTGGTGCCTCCCGGCGGGTCGCTTCCTCGCACGAGTAACTCGACCCTCTCGCCGGTTGTAAGAAGAATTTCTTTCTCTTCAACTGGCTTCTCGAAAAGACCGCCATCGCTCCCCACGTGGACGAAGGTGTGCCCAGTCAGAGCGAGTCGATAAATGCGACCCGCCGACACATTGACCACGCGCCACCGCTGCACCTCTCCGCTCCGGATGCTGAGTGTCGGATTCATCTGTCCGTTAACGAAGAGCATCGGACCTTCGCGTCCATTCTCCTCGTCGAGCGCGCCGCGGTCTGAGGTTGAATCCGGAAAATCGACGGTGCCATCCGGGAGAAAGCGGTTGTCGGCGAGAACCAAAAGCTTTTCCGTCATCGGGGGCAACGGATCGTCCGCTGCTCGCACGATGATAGCTCCGAAGAGTCCCTTCCCTATCGCGTAGCCCGCACGCCGATCCGGATGCGGATGATACCAGTAGGTCCCCGCGGTCCCAGGTCGCACGGTGAATTCGTAATCGTGCGACTCGCCCGGCATTATGGGGTTGAACGGACTTCCATCGGCTTCGAAAGGAAGATGGATCCCGTGCCAGTGAACTGTCGTTGGCTCCGGAAGCTTGTTCCTGAAGTGTACGATGACTTTGTCGCCCTCCCGGACCTCGAGAGTCGGTCCGGGCACGTGGCCGTTGTAGGCGAACACTTCGGTGTAGAGGCCGGGCTGGTAAGACACCCGAGCGACAGCCGCGGTGAGATTCACCTCCACTGTCTTCGGCACCTTTGAGATGTTCACCAGCACGGCGCGATTGCCGAAAACCGTGTCTCCAGGCGCGCGGAATGGAACGAATGAACGTGGCGGTTGATCTACGCGCGGGGCCGAACGCGCTCCGAGTGATCCGCACAGCACGAGCGCCGACAACAGCATGACTCGCAGAGTCATCACTGGCCCCTGAGGTTTTTTCCGAGCGGCAATATTGATGAGTCAGAGTCGAAGGGCAAGGCAAACGTTTGGACCCCGCCTCCGGCCTCCTCACGTCAAACGATACGTCCTGCTATCCTTCTACCATGGTGCGCCGCTTCACCGTCCGTTCTTTCGCGGCCGCGTTTGCGATCTGTTTCGCGTTCGTGACCGTCCATCCCGCATTTGCGGACCCGTGCCCGTTTCATGAGCCGGCCTTTGCAAAGCTCGCGATGGCTGGCCACCACACGCACCACACCCAGGGCGGCCACGATTCCAAGTCGCACCACTGCACTTGCGTAGGCGATGGCACCTGCGTTTCGGCATTCGCCCTCGTCCCTCCAGCGCTCACCTTCGCGCCCGCCATCGTGTCGGCCGGCACCGATGCGCACGTGCCACCGGCGCAAATTGTCGCGGACACCCGTGCCGAACACTCGCTCCCCTTTTCAACTGCGCCTCCACAACCTCTGATCGGTTGACGCAGTAACTCGCCGGCGTGTGTTCCTCGCCGGCCGCGCTTCCGACGACGGAAGCGGCAAGCTCAATAATCAGCCCGACAGCTCTGTGGAGAGCGAATTCAATGCATTTCATCAATAGATGGGCGGGGATTTTTTCCGCTCTGTCAGTTTTTGCAGCAAGCGCCGGCGCGCAGCAGCCGACCCCACCTGACACGACTCAACGCGACACGCTTCCGGGCAATCCCACACCGTCGGACACAACTCAGCGCGACACAGTCCGGCGCAACGCCCTTCCGTCGGACACCACTCAGCGCGACACAGTCCGGCGCGATTCCGTGACGCCCGAAATCGCTCGGCGATCCGTCCAGCTCCATGCGGTGACCATCACCGCGGCGCCAACGGATCGAGCCGAGGCATCGAACGCGACCCACGTATCGCAGTCGGAGATTCAACAGACGCCCGCGTCAAATCCCTGGGATCTCCTGCGTCAGACAGCCGGCGTCGAAGTTCACTTGCAGGGGCAAGGACCTGGTTTCGCCAGCGACGCATCGGTGCGCGGGTTCAGCAGCGACCACTCGACCGACCTCGCGCTCTGGATCGATGGCGTCCCAATCAACGAACCCGTGAACGGCCACGCCGAGGGATACAACGACTGGAGCCTGATCTTTCCGGGAGCCGTGCGCGATGTCGACGTAATCAAAGGTCCGACGAGCGCGCTCTTCGGAAATTTCGCGCTGGCCGGAGTCGTGAATGTGCGTACGCTCGAGCGAACAACCACCACGAGCGCCGATCTCACCGGCGGGAATTTCGGGCGCGGCGAAGCGTCACTCGTGACCGGATTCGATCACGGCACGAGCGGTGGCGGAGTGTTCGGGCTGCGCGGGAGCCACGAGAACGGCTTCCGTCCCAACGGCAAAAACGACCTCACTCAGGCACACGGACGCCTGGTGCGCGATCTCTCGCCGTCCGCGACGATCGACGCCGGCGTCGAGCTCTATGGCGCCCGCTGGGACTCGCCCGGGTATCTGAGCGAGGACGAATTCGCGCTGAAGCAATACGACATCGTTTCGAACCCGACCGACGGCGGATACAAGCAGCGCGCGCAAGAGCGTCTGAGCCTGCGCGTCACACGCGGCGACAATCTCCTCTGGCGCACGACGGGTTACGCAACTCAGGGACGCTGGCAGCTATTTCTGACTATTCCTCCGGCGGGCGGAAAGTTCGAGGGCACCGGAAGCCAGACAGAAGAAGAGGACAGACGCTACGGATTGGGCCTGACTAGCGCGGTCAGCTACGCAAGCCCGATTGCCGACGTAACGTTCGGTGGCGAAGGGCGCTTCGACAACGCGAGCTACGAAAACTGGTTCACCACGGCGCGGCAGCGCGATTCTTCCGCGGCGCTCCTCAAGGGACGCCAGTTATCCGGCGGACTCTTCGTTCAATCCGCCCTCGACGTCAGTCGCTTCATGCGCATCGACCTCGGCGCGCGCTACGACGCGATCCGAACGACGTCAATTCCACTCGGGCCAGAACAGAGCCTGGAAGCGACTCACGGCGTGTTCTCTCCCAAGGCGGGCGCGCTCCTACATCTCACTCCAGCGCTCGGGTTGTACGGCAACGTCTCGAAGGGGTTTCGCTCCACGAATGGCGTCATCGAAGATCCAACGCTCGTGCCGATCGTTGTGTGGGCGTACGAGTCCGGACTCAAGCTCGACAACCGCGCAGTGAGCGCATCCGTCGACGTATTCCGGATGAACGTAAGCAACGAGCAGACATTCAATCCGCTTACGTCTGGCTCTTTCAGCGGCGGCTCGAGCCGACGGCAAGGAGTGGAGCTGGATGTGAGAGCGCCTGTTGCCTCTGTCGCGACTCTCTCCACTCAGTGGACTCTCAACGATGCGCGTTACACCGACCAGATTCTGGTGCCCGAGGATCCAGCGGAGCCGCCATCCGATGTTTCCGGACTCAGGGTCTATAACACCGCGCGTTACATCGGCGCAGCGGCGCTGGATCTCATGAAGGACGATGGCGTAACTCCCGGGAAATGGAACTTTCGACTCGGCGGTAACTGGGTCGGTCCGTACTCACCGTTCGACGAACCGGGTGTCGTGCTTGGCTCGTACGGGCTGATGCACGTGAGCGGACGAGTACGGTTGTCGCGCGCCGCGGTGATCGATGGCGGGGTGAGGAATCTCTTCGATCGCGCTTACCCGGAGGTCGTGGCCGGCCACATCGTGGCTCCGGGTGAGCCGCGCTCGGTTTACCTCAGTCTACGCTACCAGCTCTAATCACTTCGAAGGTTTTTTCTTTCTGACATAGCGCTTCTCACCGTGCGGCGGCGTCACTGCTACGAGGTCCGACGGCGCTACACCGCGCTGGGCCGCGGTGAGGTGCGGGAACAGCGGATGCTTCTGACGCGGCTTCGATTGCAGCGCGCCGAGCTTCGTGGCACGCGGGACCGGCTTCGCCTGAGCGGATTGTGCGCGCGAGGTCGCCGGAAAAGCGACGATGGCAGAGATCGCGACTATGCAAAGTGAGAGAATCCTTTTCATCATCTTGTCCTATTGAATGACGAGAGTGTACGCGCCGGTGGTGCCAGGCGTTCCCGATAGTTTCGTGGTCGGCGCGATCAGGTAGTAAGCACCCGTCGTGGCGGTGTACGTCACCTGCGCGTCGGTGGTCGTCGTGTCCCTGTCGTCGTTGCTCGCGACGAGTCCATTCCGTGAGTAGATCTCGATGTAAGCGTCAAAAACGGTAGAGCTCACCGTGACCGTAACGGCATCACCTGCGCTCAGCCAAATGAAGTTGTCGTCCGAGTAGAAACCGTTGTTGAGGCAATCCGTCGTCGATAGCGTTTGCGAGGTCGTCATCGGGCGAACGATGAACGTGTCCTCGCAGTTTTCCATCGATTCCGACACCTGCGCCGACGACAACCCGTAGTCGCCCGTCACCCGCGAAAGAAATGAGTTCGCGACCAGAAAATAATTCCCCGCTGGAAGCAACACTTTGATTACCGAGTTTGTCGTCGTCTGATCGACGTCGTCGTTCTCCGCCACGATTTGACCAGTGGAGACCGCCAGGAGCAGGTAGGTATCCCACGTCGCGGATTGGCTGAAGCTATAAGCGCCGCTCGTCGGCACGGTCATCTTGTAGAGGTCGACGTAGGACGCATCCTGCGACGGACAATCCGACGTAGAGAGAGTTCCGTTCGCCGTTGTTCCGAGGGTATAGGCCGCCGCATTTGCGAAATCACACGGATTCACTCCGGTCGCGGTCGCCGTGAAAGTCGTCGGCGCAAGTGAGCCGACCGATGCGAGCAAAGTATTCGGAGCTCCGGGAATCGGGCCCAGCGTCCATCCGCCGATCGTTGCGACGCCTGCCGAATTGGTGACGGGCGCTCCGCCATTCAGCGTTCCAGAGCCATCGCCGATCGAAAACGTCACGACGGCTCCCGCAACGGGAACGCCGACCGAGTCCACGACCTTTACTGACGGCTTGATAGGCAGAATGGCGCCTGGATCGGCCGTCTGATTGTCGCCTTCCGCCTTCGAGATCGAAGCAGGAGGTCCGGCAACGGGCGGGGAGGATGAATCCGATCCGCACGCTGCCGCCAGGAGGCCGAGCGAGACGGAGAGAAGTGCCGGCCGCATTGAGAGCATAGCGATTGATCCGAAAAAGAGAACCGACCGTGAAAATGTCGGTCGCCCAATATCAGACAGAGGTTCAACCTGTCAAGAAGCTGTCGCGAGATACGGGCGCCGAAGCCTTAGGAACGGGGATCTGGGAGACTGCGGCGACGCGCGTCACGGTCTGCCGGACGATCTCTCTAATACGATCGAACTGCCCTCCCGTAATCCATTCCGGCGGGGCCATCCAGTTGCCTCCGACGGCCACGACGTTCTTCTGATGGAGGTACGTCGTGAAATTCGTGGCGGTCACTCCCCCGCTCGGATTGAACTCCACCCCAACGAAAGGCCCAGATAGGAGCTGCAAGTACGGAACGCCGCCGAGGGTTTCGATGGGCCAGAGCTTCATGAGATTAAGGCCGGTCTCGAGCACCGCTTCAATCTCGGACCCGGTTGCTACTCCCGGATAAACGGGTACCTCGTTCTCCAGGCAGTAATCCACTACCGAACGATTGAATCCGGGCGACACGACAAACTCCGCTCCGGCATCCTTTGCCTGCTTTGCCTGAGCGACGTTGAGGACGGTCCCGGCCCCGGCGAACATCTCGGACTGCGCATCCTTCATGCGGCGCAGCGATTCGAGCGCGCCTTTGGTGCGCAGCGTGATCTCAGCGATCGGAAGACCGCCGGTGAGTAGCGCGCTCGCGAGCGGAACTGCGTTCTTTGGGTCTTCGATGATGATGACCGGGATGATCCGCCAGCGGCGGAGTGCCTCGGTCATCGGAGACGACTTGGTCGGACTCATTGTTCCTCTTGGCTAAGCTCTCGTATTCCCGGCTTCCCTAGTGTTGCGTCCACACGTTGTTCGCCGGATTTGCGTCCATCCATATCCCATCCACGAGCTGGACCGACTTCAGCACTTTTTGTGCGGGAATGGTAATGCTGGCCGTCCGAAGGTTCGGCTCCCATATCGCGGACGACTCGTGGGTTACAGTAGTAGTCCCGTCGGTGAACTTGAGCTGCACGTCGACCGGCGCCGGCATTCCACCGACGTTGTCGATCACCACCGTGTAGGCGTCGCCAGATTTCGTCGCCGAGCGAATGCCGAGATCGATGTAACCGTTGGCGAAGTACCATTCGTTCCAGAACCAGTTGAGATTCTGGC
The DNA here is from genome assembly GCA_050733495.1 of Gemmatimonadaceae bacterium. Taxonomy (GTDB): domain Bacteria; phylum Gemmatimonadota; class Gemmatimonadetes; order Gemmatimonadales; family Gemmatimonadaceae; genus UBA4720. Next base: position 12,217 of record JBOHTC010000132.1, read on the forward strand.
CCGTGACATCATTGAATGTATTGAAGAAATCCCACGGAATGGGATGCCTGCCGTGCCACCTGTCCATGAAGACGTGAAGACCCGTGCGAAAGGTTGCATCGCCGAGCATGTCCTTGAGAGCGAGATAGCCCAGAGAGGCTTTGCCGTACGCGTTGTCACCGTAAGCACGGGGTGCGAGTGCGTCGGCTGGAGTGATGATCGGCAGGTCCTCGAGCGGCGAGGGATTTGTCGCCCAACCGGTCACCCGAAACTGTCTGTAAAACTGCGTTGCTCTCTCCGGACCGAGATCAGCGGTTCCAATGAGGTACTCGAAAGTCGTGGCCCAGCCCTCGTCCATCATCGCGTACCGTGACTCGTTGATTCCCATGTAGAATGGGAAGTAAGTGTGCGCTGTCTCGTGCTCCACGACGAAGCGCGAGAACACCGTGTCGGCGTAGCTCTCATCGTTCACCATCATCGGGTACTCCATTCCGGCGAGTCCTTCGACGACGGTGGTCTTCTCGTAGGGATAGGGCACGCCGGGCCAGTTGGTCGAGAGCCAGTTAAGCGCGTGACGGCTGTACTGCACCATGTGGTGGTAATCGGCAGCCGTGTCGTTGAATGCGGCTTGGGCGCTCGCGCGGCGGTGGGATAACGTGTCGACGACAGCGCTCGCGGCATCCCACACATAATGGTCGCTCAGCGCGAAGGTCATGTCGGGAATGTCGTTAGCGTGAAAGCGCCAGGTATTCGTCGGATGCTGGGTCGTCACTCGCTTCGCCGCCATGTCGGCCCTCGTTGCGACGTTTATCGTCTGGTCCGACGTGAACGAGCGGTTGTAGCGATCGAGCGCGGCTGGCTGCAGAACTTCAGCGGGATTGAGCAGCGTACCTGTTCCCCACACCACGTAGTTGGCGGGCACGGTGAGAGAGACGTCGTAGTCATTGAAGTCGCTGTAAAACTCCTGGACGTCGGTGAACGGAATCCGATCCCAACCGTTGTAATCGTCGAAGACGGCGACACGGGGATAGAAGTAGGCGAGGAAGTAGCTCGTCGAGTCGAGCATGCCCTCGCGGCCACTCTCGTGGGAGACGTCGTAGTGCCAAGTGAAGCCGAGCCGCACCGAGTCGTGCGGAAGCAGCGGCGCGGGAAGCGGAAGTCCCGCCTCGGTAAAGGCATTCGCAGCCTGCCATTTGACCGGCTGTTGATTTACCGAAACTGAATCGACGTGAACGCCCGATGTGAGATACTCAGGCGAAGCGCCACCGCCGCGCGGCGCGCCGGGTTTGTGGATGTTGAGCAGCAGCTTTATCTGCAAGGTCCGAAGCGTGTCCGGACTGTTGTTCATGTAGACGATGCTTTCGGTCCCGCGAACGGTTCGGTCCGGTGGCAGCGCGGTGACCGCGATGACGTAGCGACCATGATTCTCCCAGTATTGGGGTCCGGGCCGACCGTCGGGCAAATGCGCTCCGTTGCGGAACGCGGCCTGAACGCCGCGCGGCATGTACAGCGTGGCCGATGGTCCCGACGACGGAACCGGAGCTGAAACGGGAGCGCTGGCGCATCCGGCAGTAAGAATTGCTGCGGTTAGCGCGATGGAGAAACGGAACACGGCGGGACGAGGGTGCATCGATTGCTCCTTGAATGCGTGAAAGCTAACTGAACTACGTTGCCTCCCGCTTCCCGCTTCCCGCCTCCCGCTTCCAGCCTCCCGCCTCCCGCCTCCCGCCTCCCGCTTCCCGCTTCCCGCTTCCCGCCTCCCGCTTCCCGCTTCCCGCTTCCCGCTTCCCGCTTCCCGCCTCCCGCTTCCCGCTTCCCGCTTCCCGCTACTCCACAAACACCTTCAACCGACCAATCGCCTCGTCCCACTGCTCTGATATCTGATCGAGGTAACCCTGCGCTTTTCTCAGGCGCGCGGGTTCAATCTCCCAGATGCTTTCCCTTCCCCGGCGCGTCCCCCGCGC
>JBOHTC010000133.1:0-13807 GCA_050733495.1 Gemmatimonadaceae bacterium
GGGGAGATGTTGCATCGCGGTACGGTAGTCGGGGGCTGTAGCTCAGCTGGTTAGAGTGCCGGTCTGTCACACCGGAGGTCGCGGGTTCGAGCCCCGTCAGCCCCGTTAGGCGTACAATCGCAGTTGCCCTGGTGGTGAAACTGGTAGACACGCCATCTTGAGGGGGTGGTGCCGAAAGGCGTCGCGGTTCGAGTCCGCGCCAGGGCACGTCATGGCCAGCGTAGCTCAGTTTGGTTAGAGCACTCGACTGTCACTCGAGAGGTCGCGGGTTCGAGCCCCGTCGGCCCCGTGGGTTTTTTGAAAATGCTCCGCATTCGCATTCATGTGACGACTGCGAGCGGCGGGAAAAAGATTGCCCTGGTGGTGAAATTGGTAGACACGCCATCTTGAGGGGGTGGTGCCGAAAGGCATAGCGGTTCGAGTCCGCTCCAGGGCATACCAAGCCTCTAAGCTTGCTGGTGGGAAGGAACGGTATCCGCCACGCAAGTCGGGATACGGCAGCACTCAAACTTGCCACAGTAGCTCAGGGGTAGAGCACCCGATTCGTAATCGGGCGGTCGTGAGTTCAATTCTCACCTGTGGCTCTCAACAGAGGTTTCGCGCCTCCTGCGCGCCGCACTCCTCGCCCAGTGCGTGCGCGCACCTTTCCACCGTGATTGACCTGTCAGCGTAGCCTGTATAGCATACCTACAGGTCAATTACGCACGGGGTTTCGGTGCCCGCAAAAGTGCTTCGATGGGAACGCCGGCCCGAGGAGCGGCCAAGTGAGCTCCTGGAGGCAGCGCTGCGCATCTTCGCAGAGCGCGGCTACGCGAACACGCGGCTCGAGGATATCGCGGCGACCGTCGGCGTAACCAAGGGAACCATATACCACTACTTCGCGACGAAGGAAGACCTGCTACGGCGCGCCATCCGCCACTTTCACGAGCAGGCGTTCCGTCCGCTCGAGGCGGTGCTGGAAAAAAGGCAAAGTCCCGTATCAGCGATCATTCGCCTGTTTCTTCGCCGCGCTTTCGGCAACCTCGATTCCACCCGCATGAGCGTTCTGACATTGCTCGTGCAGGGCGTCGCGAGAGAAGTTCCCGCGGTGTACCACCACTGGCTGGAGACAGGTCCGGTGCGGGCCTGGGAAATTCTGGCGCAGCTGATCGAGCAGGGAAAGGCGCGCGGAGAGTTTCGCGCTGACGCAGATGGCGAGGCTGCGGCCCGCATTGTCGTCTCGGGACTCATCCTGCAGCTGGCTTGGCAGCAGTCCGCGGTGAGCGCACCCAAAGTAGCGTTCGACCCCGACCAGCTCGTCGACTCCACTGCGGACCTCCTCCTTCACAGCTTGCGTCCTCTCCGCGTCGCCCGCGGTCGAGCATGATTGCCGCGTTTTCATTTGCACAGTATTTGACCGGAGGGTATGTATCCCTCCGCGCGCCGCGCGCTGCCGGCATATGGTGCGTTGAGCCATCTCGAACCCTTCATTTGGCATGACACCAATGCAGCTCCTCACCGTGAGCCGCGAATTCGGAGCGGGTGGCAGTCTCCTCGCAACGGAACTCGGGTCTCGATTGGGCTGGCGCGTGCTCGATCAGGACATTGTCCACCGCGTGGCCGAGCGACTCCGCCTCGACGACGGGACCGTGGAGAAGTTCGACGAACATCCGCCTTCGCTTCTCGCGCGTATCGCCACGGTTCTCATCATTCCACAGCCGGCGATTTATTCCTTCCCCACGCCAGCCGATGTGCCTAGCCATGACGCCATAGCGGGCGCTGCACGCGCAGTGATAGAGGACGCCGCAGCTTCGCTGCCCCTCATCGTCGTCGGCCACGGGGCACAATGCATATTCGCGAGTCATGCGGGCGCGCTCCACTTTCGGGTTGTCGCACCGGTCAGCGTAAGACTGCGCCGCGTCGTCGATCGCATGCACATCGATGCCGCTTTCGCCGCGACACTGCTGCGCCGTGCCGATCAGGATCGCCAGGCTTATGTACAGCGGTACTTCCATACCGACTGGCGGAACGAGCTGCTCTACGACCTTCAGCTCAATACCGGCAAGATGACAATCAGCGCAGCGGCAGATCTCGTGCTGCAGCTGGTGGAAACGCGGTCGCGCCCGGCCGATTCGTTGCGTGCCGCCTCTCGCCCTTCGGAATGACTCGCGAGGTTGGAGAAGCCCCGCACAAGTGGATCGTAGCCGGCACCGTTCTCACGGGAACGATCATGGCGGTTCTCGATTCGAGCATTGTCAACGTCGCGTTGCCCGACATGTCCGGAACGCTGGGCGTCACCATCGAGGAGATCACCTGGGTGGTCACGGCCTACATCCTGGCGCAGGTGATCGTCATGCCAATCACCGGGCTGCTCGCTTCCAGATTTGGCCGGAAGCGGTTCTACATGACGAGCGTACTGCTCTTTACGGCCGCGTCGATGGCGTGTGGACTCGCGCGCGGCCTCGGACCGATGGTCGCGGTCCGTGTTCTTCAGGGATTTGGCGGTGGCGTTCTGCTCACTGTATCGCAGGCGATTCTCCGCGAGAGTTTTCCGGCCGAGGAACAAGGCATCGCGATGGGGCTCTACGGTCTTGGCGCGGTGCTGGCACCCGCCTTCGGTCCCACATTGGGCGGCTGGATCACCGACCAGTATTCATGGCCGTGGATCTTCTACATCAATGTTCCGATCGGTGTCGTGAACCTGCTGCTTGTCAGCCGTTTCATCGAAGACCCGCCGTATCTCGTACGCGAGAAGGGCTACATCGACTGGCCCGGCCTCGCTCTTCTCGTCACCGGACTCGGCGGACTGCAGCTGATGCTAGAGGAGGGCGAGCGCAACGACTGGTTTCAATCGGGCTTCATCCTGCGGCTCGCGATTGTTGGCGCCGTAGGGCTCGCTTTCTTCGTGTGGCGCGAGCTGACCACCGACAAGCCCGCGGTCAACCTGCGAATTCTCAGCAACATCTCGTTCAGCTCGGCAACCGCGTTGGGAGGAGTTCTTGGTCTCGCTCTCAACGGCAGCCTTTTCTTGCTGCCCGTCTTTCTCCAGAATCTGCTCTCGTTCAACGCCATGCAGGCTGGCTTCACCATGATGCCGCGCAGCCTTGCCATGGCCGTCCTCATGCCGATCGGCGGGCGCTTTTATAACCGACTCGGCCCGCGAGTGCTCGTGGGTGGAGGGCTCCTCATCGCTGGCGTAGGCTTCTACACCATGTCCGAGTTGACGACCAGCGTTGGCTACTGGGATCTCTTCTGGCCGCAGCTATGGCAAGGCGTTGGATTCAGCCTGATCTTCGTCGCGCTGAGCACCGCGGCGCTGTCGACGATTCCAAAGCCGCGGATGACGGCGGCGACCGGTCTTTACAACGTTGTTCGGCAGGTGATGGGAAGCGTCGGGATAGCGATTGCCGCGACGACTTTGAGCACCAGCACGGTTCGGTACAAAGCCATTTTGTCGGAGGACGCCGGCGCGTCCAATATGGCACGTCAGTGGGTCGATGCCGCCACGACCGGAATGATCAGCAAAGGGACTGACGCGGTGACGGCGAAGGCGCAGGCTTTTCGAGTGCTCGACGGGGTAATTGGCCGTCAGGCCGCGGTGCTGGCCTACAACCATGTTTTCGTGCTCGTCTCCGCATTGTTCATTATCGGTTTTCCACTCGTGTTCCTCCTGCGCCGAGGCTCGCCGGGTGCCGACGTGGAGATAGCGATCGACTAGTTTCGCCGGAGCATCGTTGCAACCGATCATGCCGGCAAAAGCCGGCGAGTTGATCGCCGTTCCTTTAGACCGTCCGCATATTCATCTCTGATTTCGCAATCCGTCGTCCCATCGGTCCTTTGCGCGAACCATGACCACCAGTACCTTCTGGTAGTCGCGGGCGTAATTCAGTTGGTAGAATGCCAGCTTCCCAAGCTGGACGTCGCCGGTTCGAGTCCGGTCGCCCGCTCCTTGGAAGTTTTTGAAATTGGTGAGTACAAGCGCTTGGTTGCCGAGGGCAACGAAGCGCTTTTTTTCGTCGGCTTCCATGTCAGTTCGGCACGAGCCGTGCTTATTTGAGCTCTGCCTTCTTACGACGCGACTTGTGTACGCTACGCACGGTTGCGGCGCGCGCGTTGGAGGGAAGTTCCCAAACCCCTTCGTTGGATCCCAGGATGCAGTTGAGCCTTCTACACAATGCCTGACAACAAGCGCAGACCGGAATCCAATGGCGGCGCCATGGAAAACCCGCGTGCCGATAGCGCTACCGAGGACGAAAGCGCCGAATCGCGACGAGTCGCCCGCGCGCCCGGTGGTATCGGACACGAAGTGGGCGAGCTGAATCGACTACTGGTCGAAAGCGTCCAGGATTACGCCATCTTCGCTCTCGACCCCGACGGCTACATACTGAGCTGGAATGCCGGCGCGGAGCGCATCAAGGGCTACACCGCAGACGAGATCATAGGAAAGCACTTCTCGATCTTCTATCCGCGGGAGCTGGTCGCCGAGGGATTTCCGGAGTTCGAGCTCAGAACCGCGGCCAATACCGGACGGTTCGAGGACGAGGGCTGGCGCATTCGGAAAGACGGCTCGCGTTTCTGGGCCAACGTCGTCATCACCGCCCTCCGCGACAAAGAAACCGGCAAGCTCCTCGGCTTCGCCAAGGTTACCCGCGATCTAACAGACCGCCGCGAGGCCGAGGAGGCGCTACGGGAAAGCGAAGAGCGCTTTCGACTCATGGTGGAAGGCGTCAAGGACTACGCGATCTTCATGCTGGACCCGACGGGGCACGTCGCAACGTGGAACGACGGCGCGGAAAGAATCAAGGGTTACCGCGCCAAAGAGATTATCGGCCAGTCGTTCGCAAAATTCTATCCGCCTGAGGACATCGCTGACAACAAACCGGCTCGCGAGCTGGAGATCGCGTCCCGGACGGGAAAGTACGAGGAGGAAGGGTGGCGGCTTCGCAAGAACGGAGAAAAGTTCTGGGCGAGCGTTCTCATCACCGCTCTCCGAAACAAAGCGGGTGATCTCGTCGGGTTTGGAAAAGTCACGCGCGACCTGACGGAGCGTCGCGCGGCGCAGGAGCGTGCACTCGAAAACGCCCGGCGCGTTGCTGCTGAAGAATCAGCCCGCCGCGAGTCGGAGCTTCGCGAGAAACAGCTTCGCGGGCTGACGGCGCAGCTCAAGACGCAGGCGAAAGAACTCGCCGCGCGCACACGGGAAGCAGAGGGATCACAGCAGCGGGCGGATGAGTCGCGGACGAGGGCCGATGAGGCAAATCGCGCCAAGAGTCAGTTCCTGGCTGCGATGTCCCACGAGTTGCGCACTCCGCTGAACGCGATTGGCGGCTACGCGGATCTGCTCTTGCTCGGGCTGTCTGGCCCGGTCAATCATCAGCAGCAGGAGCAGCTCAGCCGGATCAAACGGAGCCAGGAGCATCTTCTCGGCATTATTAACGACATTCTGAACTTCAGCCGCATCGAGGCGGGGCAGCTGACCTACGAGATCGGATCGGTCGTGCTCGACGAAGTGGTCGAATCCGTGATGCTCATGATCACGCCGCAGGCGGAGAAGAAGGGAGTGCGATTCGAGGATGCCGGATGTCGGCCCGAGATCGTCGCCCGCGCGGACCGCGCGAAGGTCGATCAGATAGTGCTGAATCTGGTTTCGAACGCGGTGAAGTTCACCGATTCCGGCGGTGCGGTCAGCCTTTCCTGCGAGGAACTCGGGAGTGATCGGGTAACGCTAGTCGTTCGCGACACGGGGTCTGGGATACCCGCTGAAAAACAGGAAGCTGTGTTCGAGCCGTTCGTCCAGGTTGGTCGCACGTTGACTTCAATGCGCGAAGGCGCGGGACTAGGCCTCGCGATAAGCCGCGATCTGGCACGCGCTATGGGCGGCGATGTAGTTCTTGAGAGCGAGGTGGGCGTAGGATCGACGTTCGGCCTGATATTGCCGCGGGATCCCGCCGCGGGCACTCCGCGAAACGGCCCAGAGGACCAGCCCTCGAGCAGGTAATCTCGCGGATTGCGTTCGATTGAACGGTGTTGCTGGTTGCGAGTACAGTTCGTGCGTTTACCTTCAAGTATCCCTCTCGAGAGACAGTAGTCCTATGCATCTGCATTTGGTCAAGGCCTTCGACGACGTCGCGCATCCCATCGGGACGACCGCCGCGGGCGACGTCGGGCATGACGTCCAGTTCTACGAGAGTGATGCATATCTGACACGCGCTGTGGCCGATTTTCTCGCCGCGGGGGTTCGTGTGGGACAGCCGCTAATTGTAATCGCCACTGCACCGCACAGGATTGCGTTCGCAAGGGAATTGCGGGCGCGGGGTCTGGACATCGATGAGATACTGAGCGGCAGAGAAGCAACGTGGCTCGATGCGCGCGAGACGCTTGCAACATTCATGGAGGGCGGGCATCCGAACGCCGAGCTGTTTCACGCGACGGTCGGAAGCGTGTTCGAGAGCGTGCTCCGGAAGCGTCACTACCTCGTCGTGCGTGGATACGGCGAAATGGTTAACCTTCTCGCCCAGGACGGGAACCTGGAAGGCGCCATGCTGCTCGAGGGCCTGTGGAACGAGTTGGCAACCAAATACGCTTACTCTCTGTTGTGCGGGTATTCGCTCGACAATTTCCTGCACGAGGCAGGTCCGCAAAGCCTCAAGCGCGTGTGTTCCCACCACAACCACTCGCTTCCGCCCGAAGGCTACATCGAGGCTACCGCGTAGCGGCGAGGTAAGCCTGCTGCGGCTGAGAGCCGCGGCGCCAGGAGAACAACAAAGCCGCACAAACCTGCGTAGTGAGGCTGTGACACCGGACGAATCGCGCGACACGAATTTGCAACTGGCCCCGAGGGCGTGGCTTCCGCTCGTCTTTGTAGTAATCGCGCTGGTTCTTCTTTTTGTAACCCCGCTTTTCGTCGGCAACCGCGTTCAACACGTTCGCAACGATCTGTTCGACGTCGCCGACCAGGCTAGAGTCGTCGTGAACGATTTTGAAGCGGCGTTCGCGACGGAGCTGATCGCGCTTCGGAGCGGCTCGCGGAATTTGGCGGCAGACAGCACGACAGCCAATGCGGTCAGGATGGAGCGTCAGCAGGAGCGCTCACTCGACTCGCTTGCCGCGAGCCTTGGTCCGGATGCCGTAGAACGGGTCGTCGTGCTCCGCGCTGCGGAACAACGGTGGCGCGAAGCCAATTATCCCAGCGGCCCGAGCGGTGGTTCAAAAGTGAGCGCCGACGGTGAGGATGGACTCGCGGTGTTGTCATCCGCGGAATCCCTGGATGATTATCTGCTGCAGATCTCCAACGTGGCGCGCGACCGCGTGAGTCGGCTCGAGCGTATCAATCTCATTTCCGCAGCCGCGCTCGCTGCAATCGCGCTTGTCGCAGTTGCCGTCGTTTTCATGCTCGATCGGCAGATGCGCACGTTCGCGCGCGAAGCCCACTCCCGAGCCAAGAAACTCCAGCGATCCGTCGAGCTGCGCGCGGCGCTGATCCGCGGCGTCACGCACGACATCAAGAATCCGCTCGGGGCAGCGTCAGGCTACGCAGACCTCCTCGAGGAAGGTGTCGCCGGCGGAATGACCACCCAGCAGATCGAAATGGTGAAACGTTTCAAGCGACTCGTTGGGACCGCCCAGCAAACGGTGACCGAGCTGCTCGAGCTTGCTCGGGTGGGAGGGGAAGAGCTTGCAGTCGATCCGCGCGACGTGGAACTCGCGACGCTCGTTGGCGATGTCGTGAGTGGATACGAAGGGCGAGCGACACAGAAGCGACTCTCTCTGTCGATGCACACCCCAGCGGAAGGTTTGCGTATAACGACGGATCCCACGCGCGTACGCCACGTTCTCGACAATTTGTTGTCGAACGCAATCAAGTACACGCCGGCCGGAGGTGCGGTGCAGGTCGGGATAGCCGGGGATGATGAGAACGGGGACCTTCAATTCGCGCGCGTCAGCGTCCGCGACTCCGGCCCCGGGATCGCGCCCGCATATCGAGAGCGTATCTTCGACGAGTTTTTCCGAGTCCCATCGGTTGATTCGGACACTCCCGGAAATGGTCTCGGCCTCGCGATCAGCCGAAGGACAGCCAGACTTCTGGGCGGCGACATCACATTCTCCGATGCACCGGAGCACGGATCGATATTCACTCTGGTCCTGCCGCTGTCACGCGCTCCGGGCCATCTCGTAACGGCGCGTAACGGCGCGGACACCGAGGATAGAATCTATACCGGAGAACGGCACTGATCAGAACCCGGCTGGTGAAGCGAGGGTGAATCGCCTCGCGATCGCGGTGGCGATTCTCGCCGCGTCAGGATGCAGCGGCTCCAGGCAGCCGACGACCGCGATCACGCACGTGTCTGTCGTCGACGTCGTCGCCGGGACCACGCGCGCCGATAACACCGTCATCATCCACGGAAATCGGATCGTCTACGTCGGTGCAGCTGCTAACGCGAATATCCCCGACGGCGCACGGCTCGTTGATGGACGCGGCAAGTTTCTCATCCCTGGTCTCTGGGACATGCACGTGCACGCCTTCATGTACGTCTTCTCGGATTTCGCCGGACCGCTCATGATCGCGAACGGGGTAACCGGCGCGCGGGACATGGGCTACCACGTCGACACGACGCTGCGCTGGAAGCGCGAAATCGCCGCCGGTCTCGAGGTCGGCCCGCGCCTCGTAGCGGGGGTCCGCGTCGATGGCCCCGTTGGCCGCGCGTCATTCGTGAGCCACATCAAGGACTCGGCCGACGCTGTGAAGGCGGTAGACACGCTCGCGAGAAGTAAGAGCGGCTCGCAGCGATCGGATTTTATCAGCGTCGATCCGTTGATTCCGCGCGCAGCGTATTTTGCGATGGCGCGAGAGAGTCGAAGGCTCGGACTTCCATTCGCAGGCAAAGTCCCGTATTCCGTAAGCGTTGTCGAAGCGTCGGACTCGGGCCAGCGGAGCATCGAGCAGGAAGACGATCTAATGCGCGCTTGCTCGGCGACCGAAGGCGCGTTTCGCGCGCAGCTCGCCGACACCACGAACAGGCGCGCCGGCGACGACCCGTTGCAGCCGCGCGACCTTAGCCGCCAGATCCTCGCATCTCTTGACCCTGCGCGCTGTAGATCCCTGTTTGCCACTCTCGTGCGGAATCACACATGGGTGACACCGACGCTGGTCGCCTATCAGCCCTACGCGCGCTCCTTCGACAGCGCGTCAACCCATCCTGAGTGGAGCAAATACGTTCCGGGCATAGTGCAAGGCGGGTGGCTTCAAAAGGCCGCACCAGCTGCGCGACCTGATTCCATCACGGTGCGGAGCTCGTTCAGTTTCGAGCGCACAGGCGCGCTTGACAAAGCGGGCGTGGGATTGCTGGCAGGAACCGATGCGCCGCGAGCTTTCCTCTATCCAGGCTTCAGTCTCCACGAGGAGCTTTCGTTGCTGGTGCGCTCCGGCCTGACTCCCGCTGAGGCTCTGCGGACCGCGACCTACAACCCAGCTGCATATCTGGGTTCGCTCGACTCACTTGGCACCGTCGAACAAGGCAAAATCGCAGATCTCGTTCTGCTCGACGCGAACCCTCTAGTCGATATCCACAACACGAGGCGCATTTCGACGGTCGTCGCTAACGGCCGCGTCTTCGATGCCGCCGCGCGAGCTTCATTGTTGAACCGGGTTCAGACCGCGCTCAAGCCCTGAGCTGAAATCAGCTCAGGACGCCGCTTCCAATGCAGCGACTTCGATACGAGGACGCTGCACCCTGAGTCTCACGTTCCGGCGTACGAGCAGTCGCAAGCGCTTGCGGTTTTGCCGAGCGCGAACCAGCGACCCCAACGCAATGACCCAGCTCCAGGCGATCCACGAGATTCGGTCGCGGAAATTCATCGTGCGAAGCACCATGACACCAACTCCAATCCCAGCCAGGGCGGCCTCGAATCTTCCCGATGATGGGCCGAGGGTCCGCCGAGCGAAAACGCTCGAGGATCCACGTTCTTTCGAGAGGACAGTGCGCCGAATTGCGATATCGAGACTTGGTGGACTCATTCCGCGCCACCCTGGAATCCGCAGCAGAGTCCAGGCAGTTGCCGTCCGGCCCCAGCCGTGATTGTCTGAGCCCGCGACGAGCGCGACTCGCAGTTTTGCCGCGAGCGCGAGGATCGCGTCTCTTTCGTTCGCAGTTTGCGCCATTCCGCGCGGCGAGCCGTCAGCTCCCTCTACGGCCGCGATGCGAATGACGCCTGCAAGCTCGTCGGAGGGAACCTTGGTGATGTTGCCGGGCATCGAGAGGATCAGAATTGGAGGCACCGGACCACCGTCCGCTTCCACGGCGGCTTGCTGCCAATCGGGCGATGTGATTTTCATTCTTCGCGGGTCGACACCGATCAGGATCGGATGCTCTCCTATATCGCGAAGCTCGACACCCGGTAGGAGTACGGTTCCTTGTCCAGCCGTCGATGGATTGTTTTTCTCGGCGGCAAGCGCTCCGTCGAATGTGCGATGATCCGTAACGTACGCAACGTCGAACCCGGCGCCTCGGTGCCATTCACGATTGGCCTCGGAATCGAAACCCGGCCTCCCATCGTGCGACGCGGACGTATGGCTGTGAAAATCGACCGCAATAAGATCCGGGTCGGTCAGCGAGAGTGAGGCCATTGGACGTGGAGCGACCAACATTACGCCGACGATCGCCACTGTCGCCCCCACGAAGACCACAATGGGCCGCAGCACCAGACCGAAACTGAGCCGCGTGCGGCCGTTCCAGAGTTTGAGCGACGTCACACCGAGGAATACAATCGTGCACAGCGCGAAGGTGGCCCAGTACTGCGCAGGCGTTAGCAGAGTGAGTGCGTCGAGCACGCCCGAGATTGGTGCGATGATGTCGTACAGGAGGGACGTCGAAAGAACCGCCGGCACTGCAGCCGGGCGATGCGCGACGTCGACGAGAGGCGACAATGAAAAAGCCGCCGTCACCGATACTGCGAGCGTGATCAACAGCGGCCATCGATATCTGGAGACTCTGCGTATCTGCGCGACTCTCACTTGCCTCGCTTGAACCGGGATGCGACGAACGTCTAGATATGTAGACGAGCGAGCTGTCGCTAGGATGACACCGCGGCGGCCGCTGCGCGCGGGAATGTAACTGCCACCGTCGTTCCACAGCCAGGCTCGGACGTGAGAGAGATCTGCGCGCCGTGCTCCCGCGCGATCCAGCTTGCGATCGACAGTCCAAGACCGGCCCCATCTGTCCTGCTCCGTGCAGTCTCACCGCGGAAGAACCTCTGAAACACGCGTGATACCTCTTCCTGTCTGATCCCTATTCCCGTGTCTTCAATTCCGAACGTCGGAACACCGTCCTTCATCGAGACTTTGACGTGGACCTCGCCGCCGCGATCCGTGAATTTCACGGCGTTGTCGAGGAGTATCATGATCAGCTGGCGAATGAGCGTCGGATCTCCGACGATCGGAGTTTCCTCGAATTCGTCGACCGCCACCTCGACACCTTTCTGGTGTGCGACGACGCGAGCGTCGCCGGCCGCGTCAACAGCGATGTCGTCCAGAAAGAATCGCTGACGCTCGATCTGACGGTCGCCCGAGTCCGCGCGTGCGAGGACCAGCAGGCTGTCGACTATGCCGCCGAGCCGCCGCGCCTCGGATTCGACGCTGCTCAGCGCGGAGAGGTAATCAGCGGTATCCCTCGGCTGCTGGAGTGCAACCTCCGTTCGCGTTCTCAGCACGGTGATCGGTGTTCTCAGCTCGTGTGCTGCGTCGGCCATGAAGCGGCGCATGAAAAGGATAGAGCGCTCGATCGGCGCGGTGGATTTTCGAACGAGTAGAAAGCCGCCCGCGGCAACGAGCACCAGAGCCGCGAGCGACGCTCCCACGAACGCCGCAATCAGGTCGGCATACCTGTCCTCGAGCTCGACCTGGTCGGCAACAGCGACGGCCACCAGTTGTCGACCCGAGGGAAGTTTGAAACGGAGTGCGTGCAGCCGAAGCGAAATGTCCGTTGGCATGTCGCGCTGAACCGTCAGCTGTCCCGCCGTCGCCGCCCGCCTCGCCGCGTTTCGAATCCACTCGCTCGCGGTGTCTGGTTTGACCGGGTTCCCATGCGTGTCCAGCAGATAGAGCACACGATCAGGGATGTCGAGCTCATCGACGGCATCCAGAACGCGTCCGCGGCCGCCCTTCTCAAGATCCCGTATGCGAGCCGCGCGGGCGAGCTCCTCCGTGGCGTCGTGGACCGAATCCTCGAGCTGTTGCGACAGCTGATAACGAATGACTCCGAAAAGCCCCGCGCCGAGGAGAAGGATGATGAGGCCGAAAGTCGCGACGTACCAGATCGTCAGGCGGAGTCTGAGCCTGACGAGCCGCTGCAGATCCGCGCGCGAGGGATTTGTCTCAGTCACCAAGACGGTATCCTGCGCCTCTTACCGTCTGGATCAGTTTGGTTTGAAAATCGTCGTCTATTTTGCGGCGCAGTCTTCGCACCAGCACTTCGAGAACGTTGGTGAACGGATCATGGTTCTCGTCCCAGACGTGTGCTGTGATCGCGGCGCGATCGACGACCTGACCCTTGTGGAGGACGAAGAATTCGAGCAATGAGAATTCCTTCGCGGTGAGCTCGATCGACTTGCCCGCGCGCCTCACCCTCTGCCCCTCGAGATCGACTTCGAGGTCTGCTACTCGAAGGGTTTCCGGCAAGGGAGCGCCGCGCCGTCGACCAAGCGCCCGGACGCGGGCGAGCAACTCACGAAACGCGAAAGGCTTGGTGAGATAATCGTCGGCACCAACTTCCAGTCCCGCGACGCGGTCGTCCACAGTATCGCGCGCCGTGAGCATCAGGATCGGTGTCCCCACTTCTCGCGTTCTGAGCTCGCGGCACAGATCGAAACCGCTCCCTCCGGGCAGCATCACGTCGAGCACGATCACATCGAAGCAGCCGAGGACCGCCTTCATTTTTCCGTCTGCGTAGTTCGCGACGGTCACGACCTGCACGCCCTGTTCGGCGAATCCGGTTTTGATTATCGCTGCGAGACCAGGGTCGTCTTCGACAAGTAATACTCTCATGAGCGGCAATTTACACTTTCGGACAGCGCGTGGGTCCCGATCGGCGAAAGACAGCCGGTGTAATCATGTTGACAGCTTCCCGCCGTATTCTTCGACCGTCAACCGCAGACAATCCTTCCGCGAGCTGCGTGGATTGCACGTCAAAACAAATTGGAGGAGTACTCATGTTCAAATTCATCGCCCTGACAGTGGCCTTCGCTGCTGCCACGAGCGTCGCTGGCGCCCAGGCGACCACCGCTTCGGCGAAGAGTGCTGTCAAGACTCCGGTCGCCAAGACCAGCACCACCGCCACCGTAAAGCATCGCCGCACCGTAAAGAAGGCCGAGAGCCAGGCTACCCTCCAAAAGGAAGCCAAGGTTTCAAAGGAAACTGCCCGCGAGACCGCACTCAAGGAAGTTCCGAACGGAACCGTCAAGTCGAGCGAGCTGGAGCGCGAGAATGGTAAGCTGATTTACTCGTTCGCCATCTCCGCCCCGGGGAAAACCGGAATCGAAGAGGTCAACGTCAATGCTATTGACGGCTCCGTGGTAAACCGCGAACACGAAAGCGCCGCGACGGAGAAGAAGGAAGCGGCAAAGGAAAGCAAGACCAAGAAGTAGTCCGCCCGCGGGACCGAGCGTCCCGGAGCAGGGGGGCGATTTATCCGAGGGTGGGCGGCGAAGGATGGAAAAACCTTTGCGCCCACCCTCTCGTTTCATCCCCGCGGCCTAAAATTACGAATGCGCTTTCTGTCGACGATGGCAGATAGCATCGAAGGCAGGCGATGCTGGTGAGCTCGATGTTCATGAG
>JBOHTC010000134.1:0-23293 GCA_050733495.1 Gemmatimonadaceae bacterium
GGCGGCGACACGGTCGGTACTGTTGTGAACTGCGAAAAAGTCAGGCAGTAGGTTGATGAGCATCAACGACCAGTTCGCGGGTAGGGAGCCTGTCGCGTTTTTGCGATGCGAGAAGATACAATCGACCGAAAGTCCCAACAAGACCGATTGCTCCCAAAAGAAAATCAAAACTCTGGCACAAATATTCCCTCTCTGTTTCTCGCGAGGTTCCTGAGCGAGGGGGAGTAACCATGACAACGCTGCGTCAGATAGACCTACGTTGTCCCGTGTGCGATAACGAGTTCAAATCCCAGAGCGTGGTTTCCACGAACGCGTTCGGGGGTAAGCGAACCGATTTTCATGAGCGGGCTGCCGGCACCCAGCCGCTCGCCTATCTCATCCACATGTGCAGCGAGTGCGGATATTCCGGCGGCGAGGCGGACTTTACAGCCGCGGCGGACGTAAGTCCTATCCTTAAGCAGCAGGTGTTGAAGGAGCTAGCGCCCCTGCATCCCCCCCCGACATGCGGCTCCGAGAAATACGAAGCGGCAGCGAAGGTTGCACGGTGGCAGGGGATGGAAGCACGACACATCGCGGATCTCCTCCTTCGCGCCGCGTGGTGCTGCGTCGATGAAGGTGATGTCGAAGCCGAGAGATATTTCCGGAGGCACGCGGCCTGGATGTTCGAGGAAGCGCTCGCCGCCTATGACGCCGTCCCGCGAGAGGAACGAGCGATCCTCACTTACCTGGTAGGTGAGCTGTGGCGCCGAATCGGTGATCCGAACCAAGCAACCATCTGGTTCGAGATGGTCGCAGGCGAAGTCATCGACTTGCAGAGCCAGCAGTGGGTAATCGACGCCGCCGAGCAACAGAGATTCAACCCGAGGGAGTGGTTCGGCTAAGGCCTATCGCGTTCCGAATAATCTGTCACCGGCGTCGCCCAGGCCCGGCAGGATATATCCCTGGCTGTTGAGTTCCCGATCGAGTGCGGCACAATAAATCTGCACGTCGGGGTGAGCGTCGCTAAGGCGCCTTACGCCTTCTGGGGCCGCCACCACACAGAGAAATCGAATTCTATTGGCACCGGCTCTCTTGAGTGAAGCGACAGCCGCCACGGCACTTCCGCCCGTTGCAAGCATAGGATCGAGGAGAAAAAAATCTCTCTCAGCGGTATCGCCTGGAACCTTGAAGTAATAGTCGACCGGCTGGAGAGTGCTATGATCCCGGTACAGACCGATATGCCCGACCCTGGCTGAGGGAACGAGTCGAAGGATTCCTTCCACCATTCCCAAGCCAGCGCGGAGAATCGGAACGAGGGTGAGCTTCTTTCCGCTGATGTGCCAGCCCGAAGTTTTCTCCAATGGCGTGTTGACTTCCCTTGCCTCGAGGCTGAGCTCACTGGTGGCCTCGTACGCCATGAGCATGGCGATTTCATCCACGAGCTCCTTGAAGTTTTTGGTCTGGGTTTGCTGGTCCCGGAGGATCGTCAGCTTGTGCTGAACGAGAGGATGCCGGATAATAGTCAGCGTAGGGAATTCTGCGACGCGCTCGATCATTCTCGCCCCGAATTTCGGGCTTCGGCATAGTGGTAGCTCACCGGCTCTTAATCTAACTCCCGATGAAAGAATACCAGGCCGTGGTGGTAAAGCTGACGCGACACACTCGTGAAGACGAAGACACCCTCACCGATCTCCTCAACGAGCGAAGCAGAAGCGGATGGGAACCCGCGATGATATCCCAGGACGAACAAAGGGTCACGATTCTCTTTCAGCGCGACGCAGTAGCCGAAGGCTAGCTCACTTGGAGATAACGTTTGTCGGAGCAGCCCGGGAAGTAACCGGGTCGTGCCACCTTCTGCACGTCAACGGGTTCACGGTTGCCCTCGACTGCGGGATGTTTCAGGGAAGAAGGCAGGAGTCCGCGGACAAGAATCGTGAGCTGCCGGTTCCAATAAAGGATCTCGATGCAGTCGTACTTTCCCACGCGCACATCGACCACTCAGGACGGCTCCCCTATCTGATTGCCGAAGGGTACTCGAAGACAATCTGGGCAACCTCTGCCACGCGTGACCTTTCCGCGATAATGCTGGCTGATTCAGCGCACATTCAGGAAAAAGACGCTGAATTTCTGGCAAAGAAGAGAAAGGGATTCATCGAGCCGCTGTACGGGATGCGCCATGCGGTTCGAACGATGGATCTCATGGTTGGCGTTCCTTATAACAGGCCCTTCGATGTCGTCCCTGGTCTGCGTGCAACCTATGTCGACGCCGGTCACATCCTTGGCTCAGCTTCTGTGATGCTGGATTGTACAGAGGGCGGAAAGACAAAGCGCCTCGTTTTCTCCGGAGACATTGGCCGCAGCGGGCTTGCGATAGTACGTGACCCCGTACCTCCGGACGAAGCTGACGCGCTCATCATGGAATCGACGTATGGCAACCGAGAGCATGAGTCTGTGGAGGGAGCGAAGACGCAGCTTGCGCAGATCGTTCGGGAAACTGCAGCACGAGGTGGACGCGTCCTGATTCCGGCTTTTGCCGTCGGACGTACTCAAGAGATGATCTACGTCCTTCACTCACTAGTGAACGAAGGGGCCATTCCAGCGATTCCCATCTATGTGGACAGTCCGCTTGCGATCGACGCGACTACCGTATTCGAGATGCACCCCGAGACGTTCGATCGATCGGAAGAAATGGTGGAGAAGACCAGGAACCTGTTCCGCTTCGATCTTCTCCACTATACACGCGAGGTCGAAGAGTCCAAGGCGCTATCCCGGGCGCGAGGTCCGATGATAATTATTGCCGCATCGGGGATGATGGAGAACGGACGGATTCTTCATCACCTTGCACAAGGTGCGAGCGATCCACGTAATACGATACTCGTAGTGGGATTCCAGGCCGAACACACTCTTGGGCGACGAGTTGTCGAGAATCAGCCGGTGATTCAGATATTCGGCGATGACGTTCCTCTTCGCGCCCGAGTTGAAGTGATTGACGGCTACAGCGCGCATGCGGACCGAACCGAAATGATCAGCTGGCTGGGTCGGGTAAAGGACAAATCTCCGAACCTTGGCCCGATCTGGCTGGTGCATGGAGAAGCTGACGTTCAGGATGAGTTCAAGACGACGCTTGGAGCACTCGGATACTCGGTGGAATGTCCGGAGCCTCACGCGCGGTATGCGCTCTAACGTACCTTGCATCGATGAAGCGGGCGAAAGCGAAACGAGCCTTCATAATCGTACGACGAGCGGTGACTGCTGTCGTTGTGGCGGCGTTCTGCCTGTGGCTTGTCTCAGCTAGCGCGGTTCTGGTCTGGAGCTCGCGCGATGAAGCGAGGCCAGCACAGGCAATAGTAGTTCTCGGTGCGGCGCAGTATGCTGGGCGCCCATCCCCGGTTCTGCGAGCCCGACTCGATCACGCCCTCGACCTTTGGAACCGACATTTGGCTTCGCTCCTGATACTGACCGGTGGTACAGGCACCGGGGACACTACCAGTGAAGCTGCCGTAGGAAGGACTTACGCGGAAAGGCACGGCGTGCCAGATACCGCGATACTAGTCGAGAATGAGGGACGCACGACGAGTGAGTCCATGCGGGCTGTTGCTGGGATGCTCGAAGTGCGGGGGTTGCAAAGTGCGCTTCTGGTCAGTGATCCGTTCCATATGCTGCGGCTCAGGATACTTGCGAAGCGCTTCGGTGTGACACCGTATACGTCGCCGACCCAGACAAGCCCGATCTCACCAAACAAGGTCGAGCGGTGGAAATATATCTTTAGCGAGTCGATCAAAGCACCGATGGCCTTTTTAATCGAGAGGAAGCTGTGAGGCAAAAACCGCCGTTAGTCGCACAATGTTACTTAATGGTCCTGCTTTTCGCCGGTGGATTGAGCGCGCAGACGATCCCGCGGATCCAGTTCGAGAAATACACTCTACCCAACGGGCTCGAGGTGATTCTTCACGAAGACCACTCGACCCCGATCGTCGCCGTCGACACCTGGTATCACGTCGGCTCGGGCGACGAGCAGGTGGGACGCACGGGGTTCGCGCATCTATTCGAGCACATCATGTTCATGGGGTCCCAGCACGTCCCAGTAGGCGCCTTCGATCGACTGCTAGAAGCCGCGGGCGGCGACAATAACGGGTCGACGACTGAGGATCGAACCAATTACTACGAGATTCTGCCATCGAACGCCCTGCCCTTGGCGCTCTGGCTGGATTCCGATCGAATGGGGTTTCTGTTGCCAACAATGGACCTCGCGAAAGTCAATCTCCAACGGGATGTCGTTAAAAACGAGCGGCGACAGAGTGTAGACAACGTTCCCTACGGACGAGCGGATGAAACAATCCTGGCGGCGCTTTATCCGAAATCGCATCCCTACTCCTGGCCGGTGATCGGCTCGATGGCTGACTTGAGCGCCGCCTCGCTCACGGACGTCCAGAACTTCTTCAGGACCTACTACGCCCCGAATAATGCCACGCTGACCATTGCAGGAGACTTTGATCCCGCGACAGCGAAGAAGCTGGTCTCCGAATACTTCAGTAGCATTCCGCGCGGGCCAGCCATTCAACGGCGGACGACGGTCCCGCCCGTCGTCATTCAGCGCGATACTTTTCTGGTGCTCGAGGATCGCGTTCAGCTTCCGCGGCTGTACTATACGTGGCACTCGGTAAAGGACTTCGCGAAAGACGACGCGGCGCTCGACATCCTGGCGCAAATCCTCGCGAACGACAAGAACTCTCGCCTATACAAGCATCTCGTCTATGAGCTCCAGGTTGCGCAGGACGTACGAGCCGTTCAGGACGGAAGCCGGCTCGACGGCAAATTTCAGATCGATGTCACACCAAAGCCAGGTCAGAAAGTGTCAGATATCGACCGCCTCGTTGAGACGGACATCAAGAGCGTCGTGGACAACGGCATTACCCCACGAGAGCTCCAGCGGGCGCAGAACTCCTTCAAGGCGCGTTTCCTCAATCGCATAGCAAGCGTTCTCGGAAAAGCCGACAGGCTCAATTACTACAATTACATCGTCGGGAATCCGGACTACGTGCAGCAGGATGCCGCGCGATACGAGCGAGTAACTGCCGCAGATGTCCAACGGGTCGCGCGAACCTATCTCAGCCGGCCAAAAATCGTTCTCACAGTTGTTCCGGAAGGGAAGAAGGACATGATGCTGACCGCAAGCGGAGGTGCCCGATGAATCCAGTCAGACTGTTGGGGACCATTGGTGTTGCGAGCGCTCTATTGATCGGGTCGGAATCAATCGCCGTCGCACAGAATCCAATCGATCGGTCAAAGCCGCCTGAGCTAGGACCACCGCCAACGCTATCTCTCCCTCCTATTGTGACGAGGCAGTTGGCGAACGGCTTAACGCTCATGATCGTAGAGCAGCACGAGCTACCCCTTGCCGATTTCGTGCTTCTTGCCGGGAGCGGCAGCACTTCTGATCCAGCGGGAAAGCCTGGAGTCGCGAATCTCACTGCGGCGATGCTCAGAGAAGGAACGACGACCCGGAAGAGTCTTGAGATTGCAGATCAGGCAGCTTTTCTGGGGGTAAGTCTTTCGTCCGGAAGCAGCTGGGAATCCAGCACTGTGGCACTTCATACTCCGACAGCACAGCTGGATAGTGCGCTCGCTCTTTTCGCGGACGTGGCGCTCCATCCTTCCTTTGGGGCGAGCGAGTTCGAGAGGCTCAGAAAGAATCGGCTTACGGAACTTCTTCAAATCAGGGATCAGGGGCCTGCCATCGCCAACCTGGCTTTTCCCGCAATCCTGTACGGAACCGGTCATCCGTATGGACTTCCGTCAATTGGGACCGAAGCATCGGTCAAGTCGCTCACCACTGCCGATCTACAATCATACTACCAATCGAACTACAGACCGAATAGCTCGACGCTCATCATAGTCGGTGATGTAAAGCCCGATCAAATCGAGCAGAAGATCAACGCGCTCTTCGGCGGCTGGCAGCGTGGGGAAGTGCCTCGAGTCGCTTATGGAGAGCTACCGAAACCAGCTGCGACGACGATTTATCTCATCGACAAACCGGCAGCTGCCCAGTCGTCATTCCGGATTGGCAGTGTCGGCGTCCCGCGATCGACAAAGGACTATTTCGCGCTCAGTGTGATGAACACAATCCTGGGTGGTTCCTTCAGCAGCAGATTGAATCAGAATCTGCGTGAAACGCGTGGCTACACTTATGGAGCGGGCTCGCGCTTCGACATGAGGCGTGCAGCGGGTCCCTTCACAGCTTCAGCGGAGATCGTCGCCGCCAAGACCGACTCGGCGCTGCTCGAATTCATGAAGGAGCTGAATGCAATCCGGCAGTCAATCTCTCCCGTAGAACTTTCTCGGGCAAAGAGATATCTGCAGCTACAGTTACCCGGAGATTTCGAGACGACGCAACAAATTGCCGGGGCGCTCGTGCCTGTCGCCCTGTACGGCCTTCCGCTGGATTACTACAACAATTATGTGCAGAACATTGAAGGGGTGAGTCTGGCCGACGTCAATCGCGTTGCGCAGCAATACATCAATCCAGCTGCTCTGGCGATTGTGATCGTGGGTGATCGCAAGACAATCGAGCCGGGCCTCAAGTCGACAAACATCGGACCGATCATCGTTCGGAACATATCGGGTGAGGTGATTCAATAAAGACTCACGACTCGAGAGCTGCAGCGATCCATTTCCAATAGTCATTTCCTGCGACCGCGACTATATCGCTGTGGCCGGCTCGCTCCACCACGAGGAGCGGGCCCTTGATCTTTGCTGCTTCATAGACCTCGAGGCCCATTCTAAAGGGCACGATTCGATCACGTTTTCCGTGTGCTACGGCAATCGGGACATCCAGATGCGAGACTACGGCAAGCGTATCGAAGTGGATGCGAGAGACCAGTCGCCACAAGAAGGCGATTGGAGCAGTCACGATGATCCTTGCCATATCGCGGGCGGAGGAAAACGGCGACTGGAGCAACAGAGCCTGCGGCGGATGAATCTGGGCCAACTCGGCCGCGACGGCGCTTCCCAGCGAATGGCCGAAATAGGCGACGTGGCTGAGCGCATCATCGAAAGACGAGCTCACGTACTCATACGCAGCGAGCGCATCTAGCCTGGTCGTCGCGTAAGTCGGGGTTCCGGTCAGAGACATATAGCCTCGATATTCCGCCAGGAATACGGAGTAGCCAGTGCGCGAGTAGATCGCCTGCGCCCACTCGAGCTGCCACATGGCAAGGTCTGCATTGCCGTGAAAGCACAGGAGAACACCTTTCGCGATTCGCGGGTCACCGACTACATAGCCGGTAAGGGACTGGCCATCAGAAGCGGAGTAGTCGATACGACCATTTGCGATCGGCTCGCCGTATTTGCGGGGTGGCTGGAAGAGTATTCGCTCCTGGTACCACCAGAGCACGAACAGGCCTGCCCCCAGAGCGAGCGCTATAGCTGCCGCAATCATTGCCAGATGTGCAGGGGGTTCCAGTAGGTTTGCATGGCGGGCAATTTACGACAATGCGAATTCCTGTAGAAACCTTCCATCTCGATAACGGGTTGTTCGTCTCGCTATCGGAAGATCACACAGCACCGATCGTCGCGGTGAACCTGTGGTATCACGTAGGTAGCGCCAACGAACGCCCAGGACGCACGGGATTCGCGCACCTGTTCGAGCACATGCTGTTTCAAGGCTCGGCGCACGTCGGATCCAACGAGCATTTTGAGTTGATTCAGCGGGCGGGCGGGACATTGAATGGCTCAACCTGGCTCGAGCGCACGAACTACTTCGAGACTGTGCCCTCGAACGAGCTTGCGCTGGCGCTCTGGCTGGAAGCGGACCGGATGGGTGAGCTCCTGCCGGCAATGACTCAGGAGAAACTCGACACCCAACGGGATGTGGTCAAGAACGAACGGCGGTGGTCGGTCGATAATCAGCCCTACGGAACGATGCTGGAGAAAATGCAGGAGCTGGTATTCCCTCGTTCTCATCCCTTTCACCACTCGCTGATCGGGTCGATGGACGATCTGTCCGCGGCATCGCTCGATGACATCGCCCAGTTTTTTGCCACGTACTATACACCCGACAATGCCGTGCTCTCGATTGCGGGCGATTTGGAACCGAAGGCGGCGCGCAAACTCGTAAGCGAATACTTTGGGCCAATCGCGAGAGGCAAGGGAAAGCCGCCGTTGGCGCCAATGGGGCTCCCACCTGTTTTTGGCGAGCCCCGGCGAGAAGTTGTCCGTGACGACGTCAGCCTGCCTCGATTGTTCATGGCATTCCGCTCACCGCTCTTTGGAACCGATCAGTACTACTCAGCGAGCATCGTAGCGGCTCTCCTTGGGCTACGCCGTGGCAGCAGACTTCATCGCTCGCTCGTTCGCGAACGGCAGATAGCGGCAGACGTGTCAGCGTTCACATTCGATCTGGCAAAGGGTACCGACCTTCTGGTGGTGGACGTCACCGCCCGGCCGGAAACGGGCGCTGCACAACTCGAGGAGGAAGTAGAGCGTGAGATCGAGCGCTTGCATCAGGATGGCGCGACTGAGCAGGAAGTGCAAAGGGCGATCGCGCTCGTAGAGACAGATCTCACCGCTTCGTTGCAATCGGCCGGAGAAAGAGCGGACAGACTTTCAATGTTCGCGACTTATTTCGAGGAGCCCGAGCTGATCAACGAGCAGGTCGATCGATATCGCGGTGTAACCGCTGCCAAAGTGAACGAGATCGTTGCGGAGCGTTTTGGAGCTGACAACAGGGCCAGCCTCGTTTATGTGCCAAGAGATGCGGTTGAATCCGAGAATGCTCTGGTGGCTGCTGCGAGCGCGGGCTAATGGTCACGGCACTTCGGCCCACACCAGGCGCTCCGCGGAGTTATCGGTTTCCCCAATTCGGGGATGAACTGCTACCCAATGGAGTGCGCCTTCTCACTGCTCCGGTAACAAAAGTCCCACTCGTCACGCTGCTCGTACTCATAGATGCCGGATCGGCAAACGAGCAGGTCGGTAAAGAGGGAGTAGCAGGCCTGACGGCGTCCGCGTTGCTCGAAGGCACCACCAGATACGACGGCGCCGAGCTGGCGGAAAAGTTCGAACGACTTGGGACAGCGCTGGAATCCGGTGCGGATTGGGACAGCGCATTTCTCAAAATGACCGTCCTGTCAGACAAGCTTCCGGAGGCGACCAGGCTCCTCGGCGAAGTGATGACCGCTCCTCTTTTTCCAGAACGGGAAATCGAGAGACTAAAGGCGGAGCGCCTTGCGGAAATCCTTCAGCAGCAAGCGGAGCCGCGTGGCCTGGCGGATGAGAAATTTTCGGAATTTCTCTATTCTTCAGACTCTCGTTACTCGAAGCCCGATGACGGGAGCGCGAACAGTGTAAGCTCCTTGACGCGGGCAGATGTCGAGCAGTTCTACCGTTCAAAGTACGGCTCAGGCGTAACCACGGTAGTTCTCAGTGGTGATATCGCGCCCGACGCCCCACAGGAAATAATCATGGGCGCGCTTGGCAAATGGCAGCGCGGAACAAAGTCAAAGCAGGAGTTCATGATTGCGGCACGGGCGAATGAGAAAACCGCCCACGTTGTAAATAAGCCGGAAGCATCACAGTCTGAGCTTCGAGTCGGCCACGTGGGACTGCCGCGAAAGCATCCCGATTTCTTCCCGACGCTCGTGATGAACGCAGTGCTTGGCGGGCTCTTTGGATCGAGGATCAATCTCAATTTGCGAGAAGTGCACGGCTACACGTATGGAGCGTCGTCCTACTTCGATTGGCGACGGGGTCCGGGTCCATTCGTGATCTCAACAGCCGTCGAAAGCGACGTCACAGCTCCAGCACTCCGCGAAATCTTCAATGAGGTCGACAGAATTCGCAGCGAACCGGTATCCGACCAGGAACTCTCTCTGGCGAAGGATTACCTGGAGGGAGTTTTCCCCATTCGTTATGAGACGACCTCTGCTATCGCATCAGCGCTTGGCACTCTCGCCATCTATGGCCTGCCGGCGGATTACTACGACTCGTACCGCCGGAACATCAATGGCATCACCGCGGAGAAAGTCCTGACAGCAGCGCGGTCGCACCTCCATCCGGAGCGGCTACAAACGGTCATAGTGGGGGACGCGGAAAAAATTGGCATGTCGTTAAACGGACTGGATCTTGGGAAGATCACCGTGCACGACGCGTAGCGCAGCCCAATGATGGACAGTGGGAAGAGCGATCCGAATCGCCGCGCATCCAGACGCGTCTACAACGGGAAAGTGATTTCACTCGATGTCGACACCGTTGAATTTCCCGATGGCTCGGTAGGCGAGCTCGAGATGGTTCGCCATCCCGGTGCGAGCGCGGTGGTGCCGTTTCTGACGGAGCCGACTGGCGAAGATCCTCAAATTCTTCTGATTCGCCAATTCCGGTATGCCGCCGAAGGCTACATCTACGAGATCCCGGCGGGCCGGCTCGACCCGGGCGAAGCGCCTGCAGACTGCGCCGCCAGGGAGCTGAAGGAGGAGACCGGCTGTTCAGCCGGTAAAGTGGAATATCTCTTCAGCATGCTCACGACACCTGGATTTACCGACGAGAAAATTCACGTCTTCATGGCAACCGGTTTGGTCTCTGGAGAGACTAAGCATGAAGCGGATGAATTTCTCGAACTGCAACCGATGCTCCTCTCACGTGCGCTGGAAATGATAGAAGCCGGTGAGATACAGGACGCAAAGACAGCTCTTGGGGTGCTGTTCGCCGCGGGATTTCGCTCCGGCCATTAACCCCGCAGGCCAAATTGGCGTCTAATCAATGAAAGACGCTGACGTGTCATGTAAATAGGACAGGGCTTTCGGAATGAGGACAAGCCCCACCAGTCGGGCTAAGCATGTAAGCTGTTGAATCATAGTGTGTTAGCCCAAACGTTGGACCGGCATGACGCGTGCTATATAAGGTATAGGGGAAAGTTCCAAGCAGAGCTGTACACGATAGTATGTCGTGACAGTCTCTACATATAGGAGAGGATTATGGCTGACATCGTCCGTAAGCAGATAGTTGCGGTAGAGGGCACGACCGTCAGGGAGCGATTGCAGGCGATGGATGACTCAGCCGTCGTCACCGCATTCCTCGGCGGAGAAGAGCGGGCTTTTTCCGAGCTCGTGACCCGTTACCAGACGCGTCTCCTGAACTTCGTGTATCGCACTATCGGGGATCGGGAGAAGGCAGAGGATCTCGTGCAGGAAGTCTTCATTCGCGTATACCGCCACCTGCACCGCTTCGACCGCTCCAAGAAATTCTCGACCTGGGCCTACACGATCGCGTCCAATCTCGCCAAAAACGAGCTCCGGAACCGGTCACGCAACCCGCTGGTGCTTTTTCAAACGGTGCAGAAGAATTTCCAGGACGAAGATCGTCCGCTCCAGTTCGAGGACACGACTTCGCGTCCGGATGACATGTACCGCAAGCGGCATCTGAGAGAGGTCGTCGAGGAGAGTGTGGCCAAGCTGCCCGAGCACCATAGGAATGTTTTCATCCTGAGGGAGCTAGAAGGCAAGTCGTACGAAGAGATCGCCGAGATAACGGACTGCAATCTCGGAACGGTAAAATCGCGGCTGAACAGGGCGAGAAACTCGTTTGCGGAGATCATCGCGCCGTTCGTCGACTAGCGTGTTCTCGGTTCAGGTCAATCGAGATGTAAAAGCAGAACGGCGCCCCTTCACAGGGCGCCGTTCTGCTTTCCGTCCTCACAGGATTTGTCTTTACCGCTTAGGGACGTTGAAAACGAATCGGACATCGACCGCGTCGACAACCGCGCTCGATTTTGGCCCGCCGCTGCGAGCAGGCTCAAAGCGCATTCCCACGATTGCTTTACGCACTGCCTCGGTAAACAGTGGCTCGGGGGAGCTGACCACTGAAAATGTGGACATCGTTGGGTAGCCAGTGGTGTCGACGTTGAAGCGAACTTCTACCTCGCCTCCGACGCCGATCAACTGGTCCGGATACCGCGCGGCGGGTAGTGCTCCGATCAGGCGTGCCCTAGTCCGCTGCGGAGCAGAGGGCTCCGTGAAATTGAAGTCCGGTCGGGGCGCGGCAGGGGTAGCGGGGGGAGACTTGATTGCGACTTCGCCGGGGACGCGCGCGGCGGCGCCCGCCGCGCGGAATATCGAATCGAAACGCGTCATCATAAGCGGCGATACGCTCGGAATCGAAATAGGGGCCTGGTCGGTCTTTCTTTCGGGGCGGTGCTGTTCCACCGGACGCGGCCGGGTGGGCGTGATCTCTCGAACAAGGAATGAGCTGTCAGGCATAACAACTTTCGGCTGAGCAGCCGTGAGCGGCGGATTAGTGATCAGTGTCGGCTGTGATACTGGGACGATTGCTGGAATCTCTGCCGATGCCTGGTCAGTTCCGACTGAGGCGCGTGAGCTGACGGCGAGTGAAATCAGCAGGAAGGCCAGGACGCCAGCGACGGTCAATACTTCGCGGTACTGCTTCCGCAGAAATGCCAACGTGGCGTCCAAAACACGAACCGACACGCCGGATGGGTATTCATCGTCATCTGTATCGACAGCATCCTGTGCGCGTTCCAGCAAAGCGGCGCGGTACGCAAACGCCGCCGCTTCCCTTTCCATCTCCAGGTTCGCCGACATTGCGGGTTTGGGAGGCGCGACCTCGCGCTCGAACGTGCGCGAAGAAGCACTCTGCGGCGCAAAAACCGGAGTATCGTAGGAATCAGTGGAGATCTCCGATGCCTGTAGCTCCAGATCGGCGACTCTTTCCCGGATTACACGCAGGCTCGGATGAGAGCTTCCGAGCGTTGCTTCGCGGATGGTCCTGGCGCGCTGAAAAAGCTGGAGCGCCTCTGCGATTTTGCCGCGTGCCGCGCATACGTCGGCCAAATGCTCCAGCGCTACGGCGTGGGCGAAGTGATTTGGTGACAGAGTGCGCTCGCGAATAGCGAGCACCCGCCTCCAAAGACCCTCGGCAGATTCGTGTAGTCCGCGCGATTCGTGTACGACGGCGAGGCTGGCGAGCACGGTAGCAACCTCTGGATGATCCTCGCCCTTGGTGCGTTTCATTTTCAGCAGCCGCTGAAGCAACGGCTCGGCGATCGAGTAGGCGCCGCTCCTCAGGCACAATCGCGACAGGTCGTTGACGAGGATGACGAGGTCGGGGTGGCCTTGCCCAAGATACCGCTCGCTGATCGCCAAGGCGCGATTGAGAAGTGGCCCGGCGGCTTCGGGTGAACCGCGCAACACGCGTACTGCGCCAAGACTCGTAAGAGCTGGTACGAGGTCGATATGGTCGGGTCCCAGAATCTGCTCGCTGACGTCGAGAGCTTTGGCAAAAAGCACGTCCGCGTCGGCGTAGCTTTCCTTCTGCTGTCTGAGCGTGCCGAGTCTGATTAACGCCTGCGCGAGCTCCAGCGGGGCATCTCCTGATTGCTCGTATCGCTGGATTGTGGCGCAAAGCGCCTGCTCCGCCTGCGCCTCTGTAACGAGATGAAAGCCTGGAGCTTCGGTCGCTGGCTCGCTGGTGATTGAGGGCTCCGGCATGAACTCGACCTCCGCGGTCTTTATCTCTTGGTCAGCATAGGGGCTTTGCAGGGGCTGGCGGCAAGTCAGGGACCATGCCCGAGTGCGAAAAAGACCGCCTGAACACGAGCAAAAAGGAGGAGGTCCTGGAGAAAAACGACAGAGTGTTGCACTACTGCAACACCGTAAATGTTCGACCTGCCTTTGGCTAAGCCCGCAAAGCGGCGTAATCCAGTGGCGAGTTTGTGGTCCCGCTCATAGGCTTATTTGCTCGCCGATTTCCGGAACCGCCGCTGATACCGAGGGTACCTGTTAGCGAACCCTCAACCGATCTCATGGATTGTCGCGAATTTTGTGAAAAGCACGTTGCATTTGTAGACGATACTCTGGCGGGCGTAGAGCTGGTTCGAATGCAGCGACACATCGTCGAGTGCGAGTGCTGTGCCAGCCAGGATGCGAGGGTCAAGCGCGCGCTTCTTCTTTTCAGGAACCTTCCTTCGATCGAGCCATCCGCAGGCTTCTCGGAGAGACTCGAGGCTCGTTTACGCCGCGAGCCAGCGTGTGAGGAATTGCTTGCCACTACTCAGCGCAACCTGCGACGAGGGGCGATCGCTGCAACCATCGCGAGTGCGGCAATGCTCGGGTATATCGCGACGACGTTGTCGCATCCGGCAACTGCCCACGACCTTCTGATGCCGCCCGTAGTCGCGAGCGTTCCGGAGCCAGAGCTTACGCCGATCACTACCTCCACTCCGGCCATCGTGACGTCGGTATCGGCCGGTTTGACCATTTGGCCCGCAGCACTTTTCGCTGAACAGGTTCCGGTGCGATTCGCACACTCCAAGCTCGAGCTCGCCAACTATACTCGCTAGCGGATCACATCGGCAGCATCACCGAGCTGTCGTATATTTGGAAGATGGCTGCTTCCTCTCTCAGGACCTTACGCGATGCCATAAAGCGCCAGTCATTCGACGGCGCTTATTTCATCTCGGGGGACGATGAATACCAGAAGGAGGACGCGGTGCGACAACTTGTCGACGCGGCTCTCGAGCCATCGCTGCGGGACTTCAACCTCGATACAAGGCGTGCCGCCGATATCGATTCCGAAACTCTCGAGGTACTTCTTTCTACTCCACCGATGATGTCGGAGCGCAGAGTGGTAGTGATCCGTGACGTGGGTGCGCTCAAGAAAGACGCGCGCAAAGGGCTGGACCGGTACCTCGAGCACCCGGCCAGGGATCTCCTTCTGATTATGACTTCCACAGCTGGCTCGAAAGCAGATAACTCGTTGCTGAATTCGGCTACACAGCTGGAGTTCGCGCCATTAACGGGCGATAGAATCCCGAAGTGGATCGCGCATCACGCAACCGTCGAGCTTGGCGTCGGAATAAGCGAGTCTGCGATAGAGCTCCTTCAAGCGGCTGTTGGAAGCGACCTTCACCAGCTCGCTGGTGAGATCGATAAGCTGGCGAGCTACATCGAAGGTGGCAGCGGTGAGATCACCGAGGAAGCGGTGGCGGCAGTCGTGGGCGTACGCCGCGGTGAGACCCAGGCGGATTTTCTCGACGCGGTGGCGGAACGGAATGCCGCGCGGGCCCTGGAACTTCTACCCCATGTGCTGGCCCAGCCGAAAACGACGGGCGTCTCAATCGTCATGGGATTGACGACTCAAACCCTCGCAATTTCGTGGGGGCGGGCAAAGCTGGATGAGGGGAGCTCGAGAAGCCGTCTGAATCAGGAGTTCTTCGATCTCCTGAAGGAAACCGGCGCTTACACGGGACGACCGTGGGGGTCCGCGACCGCGGTCTGGAGTCGCGCCGCGGAGCGCTGGACTCGCGAAGGGCTCGACCGCTCTCTCGATGTTCTACTCGAGGCAGATATCGCTCTTAAGGAGAGCAGGGTCTCGTCCGACGAACAGTTACTGGCTACGGTAGTACTGAGCCTGTGCGCAGCCGACGAGCGGAGTGCTGCCGCATGAGACAATAGGAGAGTGGTGAGATGTTCAGATGGGGATTCGTTGCCGGCGCATTGATATTTTGCGTGCCCAGACTTGCGTTTGCGCAGACCGCACCCCGGCCGGTGGATCCCGTTTTTGTACGGGCTCAGGCACTGGTCAGCGATGGGAACGGAGTTGCCGGCAGGGCACTGATAGACTCCATGCTGAAGGCTACGCCTCCGAACGCACCGCTGTACCCTCAGGCGCTTTTCTGGAGAGCCTCCCTCGCGTCGAACGCAGCGGACGCCGAGAGTGATTACAAGCACATAGTAGTCGACTACCCGCTCGCTCCGCAGGCCGAGGATGCGCTGCTACGACTCGCGCAACTCGAGCTTGCCCGAGGGGACCGCGACGGCGCGCTCGCGCATCTGCAACGCATACCGAGGGACTATCCCAACAGCAAGTCACTCGCGCGGGCGAACTACTGGACGGCTCGTGTGCTGCTCGAGAAGAACGACATTCCAAATGCGTGCGCAGCTAACGCTAGTGCTTTGGCTCAGACCGGCGCCGATGAAATCGAGCTGCGCAATCAGATACAATATCAGGGTCAGCGGTGTCCCGCGGTTGCGGCGGCTCCTGGTCCTCTGAATTCAGCCACACCTGTCGCGGATACTGCTACCGGTGGTGCCCCCGCGGCCGCCAAGACATCCGCTTCGATACGGCCGACGGTTGAGCCGGCTAAGGTCGAACCGGCTAAGGTCGAGCCGGCGAAAGTGGAACCGGAGAAAGTGGAATCTGAGAAAGTGGAACCGGCAAGAGTCGAACTGGCGAAAGTCGAACCCCCGAAAGAAGCCTCGAAAGTCGAGCCGGGCACGCCGGCGAAAAGGATAGGCGATTCCCCGAGCAAGTCGGTGGCAAAAGGTGGATATTCAGTTCAGGTTGCAGCGTACAACCATAAGGCCGATGCTGAAAAACTCGCCTCAACGCTCGATAAACGGGGCTTTTCCGCGCGAGTAGATGGTGACACCATACCATTCCGGGTCAGAATCGGGCGATATTCCACAGCCACTCAAGCAGAGGACGCGCTGAAAAAAATAAAGGCGAAGCACATGGAAGGTTTCGTAGTACGGGCACCTGAGCGGTGAGTCGAGCTGCATCGACACCGCTGATGCAGCAATACCGGGAGATAAAATCGCGTCATCAGGACGCGATTCTGTTCTTCCGGATGGGCGAGTTCTACGAAATGTTCTATGAAGACGCCGAAGTGGCGTCGAAGACCCTGGGTCTCACCCTTACTTCGAGAAATAACGGAGGCGCGAGCGAAGTCCCTCTCGCAGGCGTCCCGGTCAAGGCCGCGGGCGAATATCTCCGACGTCTGATTCAGCAGGGATATCGAGTGTCGATCTGCGAGCAAACCGAAGATCCACGGTTTGCCAAAGGGATCGTAAAGCGCGAAGTCATCGAGACGATTACTCCAGGCGCGGCCTTTTCCGATGACCTTCTGGATGGATCGCGCAACAATTTCCTCTGCGCCCTGAGCCATGCAGATGGTCTCGTGGGAATCGCGGCCGTCGATCTATCGACGGGAGAGCTGCGGCTTGCGACATCTCGAGTGGAGGATCTTGAACCCGTCCTGTCTCGCTTTACGCCTCGCGAGGTGATCGTTGAGAGAGGATCGAGCCTGGTCCATCTTGTAAGGGCGCCGGTAGGCCACGAAGGCCCGATGATCACGGAACGAGAAGTCTGGGAGTTCGATCCGGAGCTCGGCCGCGATCAGCTCGCTCAGCGTTTTCGGGTGGCTTCCCTCGAATCTTTCGGAATAGAATCCGGCGATCGCCTGAGCATTGGGGCAGCAGGCGGGCTTCTTCGCTATCTCGATGAGCTTCAGCCCGCCGGCACGCCGCATCTCGCGCGTCCGAAAGTCGAAAGACCGGGCAGTAGCATGCCGCTCGACGAAATGACGAGGAGAAATCTCGAGATCGTCGAATCGCTGCGAGGCGCTGAGACTTCAGGAACTCTGCTCGGCGTCCTTGACCGCACGCTCACACCCATGGGAGCGAGGCTGTTGCGCGACTGGCTTCTTTCTCCGCTGGTCGAAAGACAATCAATCGAGGAGAGACTTGCTGCCGTCCATGCCTTCGGTGATACGCTCATTCGAAGCGCAATGCGCGAAGCTCTCGACGGGGTACGCGACGTCGAACGACTTGGTGGGAAAGCAGCAGCAGGCCGTGCCTCACCGCGAGAGCTCCGAGCACTTGGCGACTCGATGTCGCGCCTGCCTCTGGTGGAAGCAGCGCTCGAGCGCGCGAGATCTGCATCACTGCTCAATGGCGAATCTGCGCTCGCGAGACATGCAGCTCTTTGGGATGTCTGCGGTGATCTCTGTCAGGAGATTCGCCAAACCCTCGTCGATCGTCCGCCAGTCGCAG
Organism: Gemmatimonadaceae bacterium; assembly: GCA_050733495.1. Classification (GTDB taxonomy): domain Bacteria; phylum Gemmatimonadota; class Gemmatimonadetes; order Gemmatimonadales; family Gemmatimonadaceae; genus UBA4720. Next base: position 17,823 of record JBOHTC010000134.1, read on the forward strand.
TTGGAGACGAGCCGAGCGTACGCCCAGGCGTCGACAGCACCCTCGACGAATGGAGAGCGCTGAGGGATGGCGGAAAGGATGCGATCGCGCGCATCCAGTCCGAAGAGCGGGCACGCACCGGAATAAGCTCACTGAAGGTCGGATACAACAAAGTGTTCGGCTATTTCATCGAGGTCACGAACAGCAATGCTCACCTGGTGCCGAGCGATTACCAGCGCCGCCAGACGCTGGCAGGCGCGGAAAGATTTGTCACACCGTCGCTCAAGGAATACGAAGAGCGAGTACTGACAGCGGCTGAGAGGGTGGAAGATCGTGAGCGAGAGCTGTTCGAAACGCTGCGGAAGAAAGTCGGCGCCGAGATCGTACGGCTGCAGTCTGTAGCGAAGATCATCGCGGAGCTCGACGTGCTGTCGTCGCTGGCCGAAGTCGCGGAAAAGGAAGGCTACGTACGGCCGGAGCTCACGGACGATTTCTCGCTGGAGATAACGGCGGGACGACATCCGGTCGTCGAGAGAATGATGCCGCGCGAGAAGTTCATGCCCAACGACGTTGCCCTCGTCGAAGACGCGCGAATGATCATTCTCACCGGGCCGAACATGGCCGGTAAGTCGACCATCCTGCGCCAAGTCGGGCTGATCGTTCTGATGGCGCAGACGGGGAGCTTCGTTCCAGCTTCGCGCGCGAAAATAGGAATTGTCGACCGACTTTTCACCCGGGTAGGCGCGAGCGACAATCTCGTGCGCGGCCAGTCGACGTTCATGGTGGAAATGTCGGAGACGAGCGCAATTCTCCATACCGCCACCAGTCGGAGTCTGGTATTGCTCGATGAGATCGGCAGAGGAACGTCGACTTATGACGGAATCTCGATCGCATGGTCAGTGAGCGAGCACCTCCACGACAAGGTCGGGTGCAAGACGGTATTCGCCACGCATTACCACGAGCTCACGCAACTGGCGGACAGTTTAGTAGCAGTCCGGAACTATAACGTCCAGGTTCGCGAGGTCGGGGATGAAGTGCTGTTCCTGCACCGCCTCCAGCCCGGTGGAGCGGACCGATCGTACGGGATCGAGGTCGGAAGACTGGCGGGACTGCCGGCGGACGTTCTCAAGCGCGCGCGGGAGCTGTTGAAGCTGCTCGAAGCGGAACAAATTGTGCCCCGCTCGGGACGCGCGTCCAAACCCGTAATCGGGAAGACCGACGACCAACTCGGGCTGTTCGGCACGACTCACCCGGTCATTCAACAGCTGCAAAAACTGGAACCAAACAGCATGACGCCAATGCAGGCGCTGGAAGTTCTCGCAAGTCTGGTTGATGCGGTGGGCGGGAAGCGAGGGGCGGGAGGCGGGAAGCGGGAAGTGGGAGGCGATGGGCGGGATGCGGTGGGCGGGAAGCGGGAAATGGGAGGCGCAGAATAATGACACGGTTGGCCGCGTCGGGGTGGCTTGTCGTCTTGGTGGCGCTCATCGGCGGATGTGGCAAGGGAGATGGATCGTCGCCATTTCAGACACTGGGACGGCAACCCGACGTCGCACCGGTGATGCTGAACAAGGAATTGCCCTTCAGATATCCGCCGGCGCTATACGCGCAAAAAGTTCAAGGCAACGTTACGCTGCGCATCTACATCGACAGTAACGGCGCAATCGTACCAGACTCGACGCGGGTGGCCGAGACTTCGGGCTTCAACGCGCTGGACTCCGCTGCAATGAAGGGCTCGCGCGATCTCAAGTTCGAGCCGGCGAAAATAGGGGGCCAACCGGTGCCCGTGTCGATCCTGCTGCCGGTGTACTTCAGGCATCCGGATGCGCCGCCTCTTCCCGGAGATTCGATCATCAAGCCCGACTCCGATACTGCGACTACGGCGTTGGCGCCCGTCGATACACCCAAGACTGCTGCCGCAGCGAAGAAGCCAGCGAGCCGCACAACGACAAAGAAGAAAACCTCTCGGTAGATGAAGCACGAGCGAAATCGCGAGCCGTACAGCAACGTCCTCGAGACTATCGGCTGGACTCCGCTAATCCGGCTGAACCAGGTGACCCGCGGAATCCGGACGCCCGTGTACGCGAAGGCGGAGTTCTTCAATCCGGGCGGATCCGTAAAGGATCGGATCGGGTTACCGATTATCGAGCGCGCCGAGAAAGAAGGCCGTCTGAAACCAGGCGGAACTATAGTAGAGGGGACGAGCGGAAATACCGGAGTCGGGCTCGCAATCGCCGCGGCGCTACGCGGCTACAAGTGCGTCTTCACCATGCCGGACAAAATGTCGCAGGAGAAAGTGCGACTGCTGAAGGCGTTCGGAGCGGAGGTAATCGTCACTCCTACGGCAGTGCCGCCCGACCATCCCGATAACTACGTAATGATGGCGAAACGAATCGCCGCGGAAACCCCGAACGCAATCCTGGCAGACCAGTTTTACAATGAGGCAAATCCGGAAGCTCATTACGCGACGACGGGCCCTGAGCTCTGGGAGCAGACCGAAGGTAAGATCACACACTTCGTCGGTTCGGCTGGAACGGGAGGCACGCTCACTGGCGTTGGTCGCTACCTCAAAGAGCGCAACAAGAAGGTGAAAGTCATCGCTGGAGATCCCGCTGGATCGATACTAGCCGAGTACTGGCGGAGCAACGGGAAGGTGAAGATCGAGGGCACGCCGTACAAAATCGAAGGAGTCGGGCAGGACAAGCTTCCCGGCACGCTCGACATGAGCGTAATCGACGACTACTACACCGTGACCGACAAAGAATCGTTCGCGATGGCGCGACGGCTCACTCGAGAAGAAGGGCTATTCGTCGGTGGATCCTCGGGGCTAATCACATCGGTCGCGCTCAAGATTGCGCGCGAGCTGGACGATGCGAAGGCGATGGTCGTGACGATCCTCTGCGATACAGGCGAACGGTATCTCTCGAAGCTTTACAGCGACGAGTGGATGCGCGAGAACCAGATGCTCGACACTCCCAAAGTCGCGCTGCACACAGTGCTCGGCAGAAAAAATGGCAATGCGCCCACGGTGGTGAGCGTCGCGCCCGGTGCGACCGTAAGACAAGCGATCGGTCTAATGAGTCTTCACGACGTATCGCAGCTTCCGGTGATGGACGGAGCCAACTGCGTCGGATCGGTGAGCGACTGGTCGCTGTCGCAGAAGAGTCTCGAGAATCAAAAGCTGCTCGATACCACCGTGAGCGAGATAATGGAGTCGCCATTCCCGATGGTGGCGTCGGACCAGCCCGTGGACAGCGTGGTTAAGCTGCTCTCGAAAGCGAACCCGGCGGTGCTCGTGCAGGAGCACGGACTCGTCCAGGGAATCGTCACGAGATCGGACATGCTTCAATTCATGATGTCCCGCTAGAAAGGAAATTCCACGGAATGAAGATCACGGTACTGATGGGCGGGACCTCGTCCGAGCGAAACGTGTCGCTCGCGTCGGGAATTCGGATCGTGCTGGCGCTTCGCGAACGAAAGCACAAAGTCACCGCGCTCGACCCGGCGCGCGGCGTGATAAGCGAAGCCGAAGAGCGCGAGCTCGCGACGGGCAAGGTTGGAACCGAGCCTCCATCGCTCGAGGCATTATCGAAGTTCGCGGAGGGAACGTTCCTTCCGAATCTGACATCGATGAAGGAGATCAAGGATGCCGACGTGGCGTTCCTGGCGCTGCATGGCGGGCAGGGTGAAGACGGAACGATCCAGGCGCTGCTGGACATGGCGCACGTGAAGTACACCGGGAGTGGCCACCTCTCGAGCGCTCTCGCCATGGACAAGGATCTATCGAAGAAACTGTTCCGTGCCGCTGACGTAAAGACTGCAGACTGGCTCATGGCTCCGGCGACGACTGAGCAGGTGGAAGGGATGCTCGGTCTTCCGGTAATCGTGAAGCCATCGAAGCAGGGATCGACCGTCGGGCTGACGCTGGTGAAGAAACGGAGTGATATAGCGCCGGCGATCGCCGAGGCGAACAAGTATGACGACGAGGTAATGATCGAGCGATTCGTCCCGGGACGTGAGCTGACGGTCGGGGTTCTGGGGAGCGTCGCACTGCCGGTGGGGGAGATTCTGCCGAAGCACGAGATCTACGACTATGAGTGCAAGTACACGGCGGGGATGGCGGTGGAGGAATTTCCGGCGAAGCTCTCTCGCGAGGCAGCTGAGCGGGTGCAGCAACAAGCGCTCGCCGCGTTCAGGGCCCTCAAGCTCAGAGGGTACGCGCGCATAGATTTCAGGCTGACGACGGAGGGTGAGTTCTATTGTCTGGAGGCGAACACGTTGCCCGGGATGACCGAGCTCAGTCTGATACCACAGGGTGCGGCGGCGATGGGAATCAAGTTTCCGGAGCTATGCGAGCGGATCGTAAAGCTCGCAGTCGAGTAAGCGTTTTGGTCAGGAACCCTTCGACGCGCCCTGGGTCTTAGGAAGTAGCCCTTTTTGCAGGTCCGTATGAGCGAGCCGTACGAAGAGTCGGAGTCTCCGCGCATGACGCGGGCAGTTCAGTGGCTGCTGGCCCTGAACATCGGCGTTTATTTCCTGCAGCTCACGCTGTTTGGAACGGACGCGACCTACTCCGCGCTCGCGCTGGATCCAGCGACATTCCCGAGCCACTGGTGGACGGTGGTCACCTACATGTTCGTGCACGCGTGGCTGGCGCACATCGCGTTCAACATGTTCACGCTGTGGATGTTCGCGCCGCGGCTGGAGCACGTGTGGGGAACGCGCAGCTTCGTGCAGTTCTACCTCTGGTGCGGAATTGGCGGAGCGGTAGCGCATCTGATATTCGCTCAGCATACGGCTGTAATCGGTGCGTCGGGGGCGATCAGTGGAGTGCTGGTCGCGTACGCGCTGCGGTGGCCGGACGAAGAGGTTTACATCTTCGGGGTGATTCCGATGAAATCGCGGTGGCTGATTCTCGCGATGATCGGGATGAACATCATCTTCGCGTTGTCGCCGAACTCGGGGATCGACTGGACGGCGCACGTGGGGGGAATGGCTTTTGGGTGGCTGTTCCTCAAGCTCTCCTCGATTGGCGGTCTTACTCGTGTTCGCGGTTGGGTCTCGGCGCTTCCTGAGGAATCGGAGGACATGCCCCGGGCAGTACCGAGGAATCGCTCACCGATGCGGGAGCCGGCGCGCGGGGTCGATGAGATCGTTCAACGCAGCAAAGCTGTCGCGCTCCGTGAATCGAAGCCGGTTGTGCATGTGCCGAGGCAGGAGTCGGCGAAGGAGTATGCGGCGAGGGTGAATCGGGTGCTGGACAAGATATCGCAGCACGGGATGGAGAGCCTTACTACGGACGAGAAGCGGTTGCTCGAGGAGATGTCGCGTAAGCTGCGCGATCAATAGGAAAAGCAAGGGCAACTGAACACTACCGGCGGCCGGCTGATCGCTGCCCGCCGCGCGCGACCGGCGGCTCAAAATGGCGATCGGATTGATCCCCGACACATCACCGTGCATCCTTTGGGCATGCCACGGCCAGAGCTGCTCGAGAC
>JBOHTC010000135.1:0-6887 GCA_050733495.1 Gemmatimonadaceae bacterium
TGCATTGTTGTAGCGTCGTACCCCTTGCTCATGAATAACTTGCCCGCGGCGCTCAGTATGCGGGCTTGCACCGCTGCGCGAACTGCCTCGCCGCGTTCCGTTCGACGATAGACCATCCCGCCCCCAAGCATAGAATGCGGTTCTAGTCGAATATAGAATGGCATTCTATGCTTGTCAACCATTATAGGGAGCCGATGTCGCTCCAACCGCCGGAGAGGTCGATGACGTGGCTAAGGCGAGAGCGCAGTACAACGAAGTCATGGCGCGATGGAGCGCGCTGGCTGCAAGGCGGGTTTCCCACTGAGAAGTCGACGCGACGACATCGGGATTCGGAGCGTTCCTGATCAGAGAGTGGAGATTCGAGGGCAATAGGAGCGGTGGAAGGAAAAGCAGCGGGCGGAGGAAAAGCAGCAGCGCCTGCAGGACGCTCTTCGAGCGTTTTGTCTGCGGCGCTTCACTATCGACGCGCAACTACGTTAGAATCGCTCGCAGCTGAACTTGGGCGTTAGCCCGGCACGCGCCGACGGCGGCGATCAACGCTTGAGTATTCTGAAAAGATCGAACTCCTGCAGAACTGAGTTGACAGTTCTGGCCTCAGTATACAGAAGGCTTCTGCCATCCGGCGACACGCTCAGAAACGGTCGCCCATAGGCAAAAGGCACTGCGGAGAGTGGATTAAGAGCAACAAGGTCGCGCGTCTGTCCGCTCACGAGATCAAGAACCTGGATGCGCCGCTCATCTCCTTCGTCGATGCTCGCAATGACGGAGTGCGTGCTGTCGGGCAAGAGAAGCGGGTAGGCCATCGCGTTTTCTCCTACGAAGAACGGCATCGGCAGTGTCCGGGCGACGCCCGAGCCGGTGAGGTCGAGCAGCACCAGTGACTTTGCGAGTTGCGCGAGCACGCGCGCGCCAGTAGCCGGGCCCCTCAAGAGCGCGCGTACTGCTGGCATCGGCCGCGTGCCCCCAGTGCCCACCGATATAAGAACAGCCTCTGTACCATGGATCAGGTACACCGTGCTGTCGTCGACAAAGGTCGCTGTTGCCAGCGCCGAGTCGTTGGCTGTCAGCAGCGGACGCACGAGCCGATCGACGCCAGCGAGAGACAAAGTGCGGAGCTCGCGAGTCGCGCGGGGCGGGGTGGGCGAAGAGATGTAGCGAAGTCCGCTTCCGTCGCGAAGCCATTCGAACTTATCCACGGTTCCGTGACTCAGCATGAGTCCGCGGACCCTTCCCGTCGAAACGTCCAGGATCTGTAAACCACTCTCCCGGCCGGTGCGGAACGCGATGCGATCACCGTCGGGTGACCAAACGAGGTATGCTCCAACAACCGACTCGGCGAGCGCGAATTCGCGCCGACCAGTTCCGTCGGCGTTGAATAGCAGCATCACTGGACGACCACTGTGCAGCGCAGCGGCAGCAAAGCGATGGCCGTCGGGTGACCACGCCACCTGCCTCGCATCGACAGTCGAATCGATCAACCGCGGCGGGCCGCCCGCGACGGGAACCATCCAGAGCGATGCGTCACCCCGCAGGTCCGTGCCCAAGACGGTCGTGCTGCTCGACCACGAGCTGACTGCGGCCGTGCTCGGCGCCCACGCCGGTGAGCGATCGAGTGCATCGGCGCTCGCCAACGCTTGCCCTATCGAATCAGCGATGATGAAACGGCTCCTGTCCTCAGGATCGATAAGCAGCAGCCGCGTTCCGTCGGGTGAGAGTCCGACGCCTCCGAGCCCACCAGAAATCGCGACACGCTCGACGGGTCCTCCGTCGGAGGGAACGCGGAAATGCGTCCAGTGCGATGTTTCACGTACCAAGGCCTTGAAGTAGATGTAGCGTCCATCTGGACTCCACGTGACCATCCGCGCGGTGACATTCGGCCACACTTCGATAGCGGCAAGCATTCGCTCAGCGCCACCGTCGACTGGGGCAACCATGATGCGCTGCCCTCCGCCGGAATCGAGCGCGACGTACGCCAGGCGCCGCCCATCAGCGGAGAAGTCCGGCGATGCTCCCTTGATGTGCGGCATACGGGTGGCCGCGCCGGCGGCGAGACCCGTCGACCGCTTCAGTGGCATCGTCCAGATGTAGCTGTCTCCCTTTTCGTCCTGCCTGCCAAAAGCTAGGCGATCGCGTGCCCGCGAAATCGCCAGCGATTGCACGCCGGGGAGGTGTGTCACTCGCTTGGACTTCCGGACTGCCCGATCAAACAGCCAGATCGTGTCACCGGCGTCGAGATAATAGATGCGTGTGGATGCGGGCGGGCTGACCGCGTCGACGATGCGTCCCCTGACGGTGAGGAGATTGACGCGGTTGAGCGCTGGTTGTTGGCGTGACCCTGCGCCGCGGAACGCACCTCCGCCGAGCATTGACAGGCCCGCGACACCGGTGGCAAGAGCAAGTAATCGCATAAGGCTCCGGAAACCCTCGGGTTCGCGCTAAAACTCCGGTGCGGAACAACCATAGACAAGCCCGCCCCGCAAGTTCAGGCATTTACTGTGACGGCCGTTGTTCGACACATTCCGGGTAGCTTACTCTATGCCACCGAATCACTGCACGTTGAGTCACTCTATGCGATTGCGCTTTGACAATTTCGTTTAAGCGGCACACGGTGCGATCAAAATGACAATAGAAACTCTCCGAGCGAGTGCGCTCCTGGGCCTCCTTGTCGCCCAGTCCTTCACGTACGCGCCGAGAGAGAACACCGATCCCGACTTCGGCCCGAACGTCACGATCTTCGATCCGACGACGCCTGCCGCCGCTATCCAGGCGAAGCTCGACTCCGTTTTCAAATCGCAGGAGTCGAACGAGTTCGGTACAGAGCGGTTCGCGATCCTGTTCAAGCCCGGGACGTACGACGTCAATGCGAGGGTGGGCTACTACACTCAGCTCTCCGGCCTGGGTCTGTCGCCCGACGAAGTCGTCATCAACGGCGGCGTACGCGCCGACGCGCGCTGGAGGAAAGGGAACGCGACTGTGAACTTCTGGCGAGTCGCGGAAAACATGTCGGTGAATCCCACCGGTGGCTTCGACCAATGGGCCGTGTCGCAGGCTGCGCCAATGCGCCGCATGCACATCCGCGGTGACCTCGTCCTCGACGACGGCGGCTGGTCGAGCGGCGGCTTCCTCGGCGACTCGAAGGTCGACGGGCAAGTGAAATCCGGCAGCCAGCAGCAATGGCTCACACGCAACAGCAGTCTCGGAAGCTGGACTGGATCCAACTGGAACATGGTCTTCGTCGGCACCGTGAATGCTCCGCCGAGCAGCTTTCCGACTCCGCCGTATACGACGATCGGGTTCGCGCCGGTGATCCGCGAGAAACCCTTTCTCTACGTCGACGCTCGCGGCCAGTGGAAAGTCTTCGTGCCTGGCCTCCGCTCGAACGCCAGCGGCACGACGTGGGAATCCGGCAAGGCGCCGGGCGTCGGACACTCCATAAGCGAGTTCTCGATCGTGAAGCCGGGCGCTTCCGCCGAGACGATGAACGACGCGCTCGCCCGCAACAAGAATCTCATCATCACGCCCGGCATCTATCACCTCGACGCCCCGCTTCACATCACGCGCGCGAACACGGTGGTGCTCGGCCTCGGGCTGGCGACACTCGTCCCGGACAACGGCGTCAGCGCAATCACTGTAGACGATGTGGACGGCGTGACTATCGCCGGTCTTCTGATCGACGCTGGTGCGATCAGCTCGCCAGTTCTCGTGCAAGTCGGACCTCCAGGCTCGTCGGCAAACCACTCTTCCAATCCATCGCTGCTCAGCGATGTGTTCTTTCGCATCGGTGGCGCCGGTGTTGGTAAAGCGACGCAGTCGCTCGTGATCAACAGCAACGACGTGATCGGCGATCACATGTGGCTGTGGAGGGCCGATCACGGCAAAGGTGTCGGTTGGACGTCCAACACAGCGGCGAACGGGCTGGTGGTGAACGGCAGGAACGTGACGATGTACGGCCTCTTCGTGGAGCACTACCAGCAGTACCAGGTCCAATGGAATGGCAACGGCGGAAGGACTTATTTCTTTCAGAACGAGATGCCGTACGACGTGCCCAATCAGGCTGAGTGGATGAGTGGAGACACGAGAGGATTTTCAGCCTATCGGGTCGGACCGCGTGTAACGAGCCACGAGGCGTGGGGACTTGGGAGCTACTGCTTTTTCTACAGGAATCCCGCTGTAGTCGCAGATCACGCGTTCGAGGCGCCCGTCGCTCCGAACGTGCGGTTCCACGACATGGTCACGGTGTCACTCGGCGGAGGTAAGGGAACTATCGCCCACGTCATCAACGACATGGGCGCCGCGGCAAACGCGCGCGCGACTGTGCAGAAGCTCGCCAGCGGCCCAGGTCGCTAGGCGGTTCACAAATTGGACTTGCCCCTTATTCGGGCCGATCCCACCTTCAAAGCCATGACCACCTACGGTCAGTTTTGTCCCGTGGCCCTCGGTGCCGAGATCTTCGCCGAGCGCTGGACGCCGCTCATTCTGCGCGAGCTGCTGAGCGGCGGCCGACGATTCTCCGACATCCAGCGCGGTGTCCCACGGATGTCGAAGAATCTCCTCACGCAGCGCCTGCACGCGTTGCAGCGAAGCGGCATCATCGAGCAGCGTCCATCACCAGATGGACACCATGAATACCATCTGACCGTTGGTGGTCGCGAGCTCGGTGCTGTGATCGATGCGCTAGGAACCTGGGGCTATCGATGGGCGAGCAAGGATCTCGCCGACAAAAACCTCGATCCCGACTTCCTCATGTGGTCGCTGCGAAGGTTGGTTCGCATCGACGCTATCCCCGATAAGCGCGTCGTTCTACAGTTTCGTTTTCGCGGACATAAAGACAGGCTTTTCTGGCTGGTGCTCGAACGCCCGAATGTCGACCTCTGTCTCTTCGATCCCGGCTACGAGGTAAACCTTGAAATCGAAGCGGAGGTCCAGTCGCTCGCTCGCGTGTGTCTCGGTCACCTCGCGCTGCTACAGGCGATGCGCGACGGCGGCGTCGAGGTGCACGGCGCTCCCCACTATCGCAACGCGTTGCCAAACTGGCTCGGCGTAACGCGCTTCGCCGCCATGGCGCAAACCGCGAGCGTTGCCCCGGTGTAAGCGTCCCGACGGTTCATTTTTTGGTCTGTTCGCCCTGGGGCGGTCAGATCTACTGTGCTTTCCTCGTATTGCCGCACAATCATCATCGGGGAGGAGCACATGAGCGCAAACACCGAGAAATTCCTGCCGCCGCCGGGTCATCACCGGCCGCGGCGTACGATGTGGAGATACCTCCACGTGTCAAGTGGTGCCGTAATCGGACTCTTGGCCGCCGCCTGCGCCGATAATCCTGCAGCAACGGTTGCGGGACCGGAGGCGACAGCCAAAAGTCAAGCCGGGATCCACGGCCCATCCACTGCTGCTGATTTCGATCCCGGCGTCCCGCTCGCGTACTATCAGCGCTCGCTCACCTACTCCAAGCAGACGGCAGGCTTCACACCGCCCGTGCAGGCGCGCGCGTTCGGGTACATGGGCCTCGCTCTCTACGAGTCGGTCATCAAGGGCATGCCCGACAACCAGTCCGTCGCGAGTCAATTGAACGGGATCGGTCCGCTGCCTCAAGCGAACGGAATTCCGTACAACTGGGCGCTCGTCGCCAACGCTGCGATGGCCGAAGTGATGCGCGGCCTGTGGGGCGATCAGACGAATATGGCGGCCGCGAACACGGCTGACCTGACCGCGCTCGAGGATAGTCTCGCGTCCGCGTACAGCGTGGGCGTACCACCTGGAATCGCGAAACTGTCGAGTGACTTCGGCCGCTCTGTGGGTGCAGCGGTATTTTCGACGTCACGCGACGACGGCGGCGATCGAAGCTATCTCACGAATTTTCCCGCGTCGTATGTGCCTCCCACTGGTCCGGGATTCTGGGTGCCGCTCCCCGGACAGGTGGCAATGCAGCCTTTCTGGTCGAGGACCATGACGCCGCTCGCGCTATCCAATGCGGCACAGTGTAACCCAGGGCCTCCGCCAGCGTATTCCGAGGATCACAACTCCCAGTTCTACAGCGAGGCGAACTTCGATTACCAGTTGTCGCAGAATCTTACGCAGGAAGAGAGAACGATCGCGCAGTATTGGGCGGATGGTCCGGGAACAATCTCCGGACCGGGTCACGCGCTCGCGATTGTCGGTGAGGTCGTGATGCAGCAGCATGCGAACATGGCCCAGGCCGCGGAAGCCTACGCGCGCGCTGGAATCGCCAACGCCGATGCGCTCACCGGTATCTGGCAGGCGAAATATCAGTACAACCTGATTCGCCCGATCACGTACATCCGGAGGGTGATCGATCCGACGTGGACTCCTCTGCTCCCGACGCCGCCATTTCCCGAGTACGTGTCGGCGCATTCTGGTCAGTCGGCTGCCGTCGCGGCGACACTCGAAGCTTTGTTCGGGACCAACGTCCCGTTCGTAGATCACGCTCACGACGCAGACGGCTTCGCTGCACGTTCATTCGACCACATCTTCGCTGCCGCCGAGGAAGCGGGAATTTCACGGTTGTACGCGGGAATCCACTTTCAGTCGGGCAATCTCAACGGCAGAGCGCTGGGGAATTGTGTTGCTGCAGTAGTGAACTCGCTGAGCTGGAGGCGTTGAGCCGGCGAGTGGTGCCGCTTAGCTAGAGATCAGAGCGAGCCAGAACCGGGTGGTGCGTCCAGCTCGGTTCTGGCTCCTTGCGAGTGCCGCCGCGCTGAGACAAGTTGGCGCCATAACAGGAGAAGGTTATGGCGAAGAGGCAGGCGCGAAAGAAATCGACGAAGAAACGGGCGCGAGGGAGATCGACGAAGAAGAGCGCGACATCTCGGCGTTCGCCACTCAAACACAAGCCGACGCCTGGACTTTACGGCTGGATCACGCACACC